>JAKATV010000147.1 GCA_021818565.1 Planctomycetota bacterium | reverse complement strand
CACCACAGAGGGGGCCGAGGTAAACGGAGGAGGTATCCTCCGCTACCCTCCGCCACCTCGTGGTAATTATCGTCGCCGTGGTCGTCGCCGTCCGTCCAACTTTGTGGCCCGGTAGCGCCCGGACAATAACTGTCCGCATGGGGTGGTAAACATATCCGTATTGAACGTTCGGGTTCTCGCGGTTGCCTATTGAAGATATGAATCTTTTAAGGAGATTTCGCTATGATCACCCCATCAATTTTACCCATATTGGATGGTGCGGTGGCCCTTGGTGAGCCAACCGAGCCGCTGCTGGAGTCGCCTGCGAAAAGCTGCCGCTTGTGTGACAATTCGTTCCTGTGTTTCCGGACACTTCAATTTGTGCTCAATTTTCTTCGGCGGGAGAAAAGTAAGATTAACGATTGCAACTTTTTTAACTTTATCATCCAGGTTCTGGGCCGCCGCCAATCGAGCGATCTGGCCCTTGCCTCCTGCCCGCGGGAGGCGTTACCGGAGCGCACCAGAACCCACCTCGACGCGGGCCACAGTGCACCAGAAAATCTTCTGATGGACTTTTGGAATGACTCGCTGGCCCAGGCGACACTGAAACCTCCGTTACTGGCCGCACTGGAGAAAAAGTTGCCCGGGTTGGCCCAGCAAGCGGCAGTTGATGCCACCGAAGATGTGCTGTACAAACGATTCGGGGAAATGATTCAATTTTTTTGCCTCACGGAACATGAAGCCGATCTCCTGCTGATTGCCTACGTTCGCCATGCCGACATCTGGAACTGGATGGACTTTAGCGGACCACAGGGTGGTGGAAGCCGTTTCGAGCGCGTGCGTCTGATGTGCATGGCGCTGGGAACGCCGCTGGCGGTGGGTGGAAAATTTCTGTTGAGGAACAGCCGCCTGCGCACCCTCGGGTGCCTGGATAGCGACATGGAATTCAATACTGAATTAGAACCATTTCTTACCGGCCTGACGGAAGAACCGCTGGCCTCAAAATTTTTCGCCCGTCACGCCGATGCGGCGCTGCCTTGGGCAATGTTCGGAAAACTCACGCAGGGGCACGGAGCCATGCTCAAGCAACTGATAAACCGCCGCGATCCCAAGCGCGGTTTGAACATATTGTTCTATGGCGTGCCCGGCGGTGGGAAAACGTCATTTGCCGCTTCGCTTGCGGCCGAGCTTGGCATGGACCTTTACCGCATCCGTGTTCCGGAAGATTACGATGGCGAAATCAGCCGATCGCGCTTCACCGCATTGCAAGTTTGCGACCGGCAGGTGAATCGGGAACGCAGCATGATACTCATTGACGAAGCCGATGAAATGTTGGCCGGCTCAACAACCCCCCGGGCGGACTTGCTGGGGGAGTATTCGGAAGATGGTGGTGGGAAAAAAGATACCCTTAACACCATTCTGGATCAGGTGAAAACCGCGTGCATCTGGATCACCAACAGTCTGCCGGAACGGCTCACGCCATCCTCCCGGCGGCGGTTTGATTATTCCATTGAGTTTAAACCGCTCTCGCACCAGCAACGCTGCCAGGTGTGGAAGAATCTGCGAAGTCAGTATCACCTTGAAGAAATTATTGATGACGGCATGGTGGATCAATTAGCCCGGCAGTTTCCGGTCAGTGCCGGTGGCGTGGATTTGGCCCTGCGCAACTACGCCTGTCTGCGGGGCGACGGGTCCGCCCCAATGTCCGCCGCCATGGAAACCCTCCAGCGGCTGCTGACGCCGCATTGCGAACTTCTCGGCGTCGGCTTGACCGCTGCCGGTTCAGAGGCCGCCGATCATTACACACTGGCCGGGCTGAATGTGCGCAGCCCAGTCTCACCGCAGAGCTTCCTAGGGGCCGTCCGGAAATTCCGCCGCAATCAGGAATTGGTCGCCTTCACCGCCGACAAGGCCGGGCAGGAGCTGCCGCGACTGACGTCGTTGCTGTTCGGCCCGCCGGGCACCGGCAAAACGCAATTCGTGAAGTTCCTGGGACGCGAGGTGGATTGTCCGGTGCGAACCTGCATGGCCGGCGACCTGCTGAGCCGCTATGTCGGCGGCACGGAACAGAACATTCGCGAAGCCTTTCATAGTGCATCAGCGGATCGGGCGATTTTATTTATCGACGAAGCCGACGGCCTGTTTCGTTCCCGAGCCCTGGCCGACCGAAGCTGGGAGGTTACGCAAGTCAATGAATTGCTGCATGCCATGGAAAATTTTCACGGCATTCTGGTTTGCGCGACGAATTCCTTGGAAACACTCGACCCAGCGACGATCCGGCGGTTCACGTTCAAACTGGAATTCGATTATCTGGATGCGGCGGGAAAACTGACGTTTTATAATCGGATGCTGGCGGAACTGTGCCAGCCGCCGCTGGATGAAACCGCCCGCCGCCGCTTGGCCAACATTCCCGACCTAACCCCCGGCGATTTTCACACCGTCCGCCAGGCGATGTACTACCTAGGTTCCGGCGCGGGCGATGGTGTAACGCATGGTGATTTGCTTGCCGCGTTGGAACAGGAAAGCAGCGCGAAGCGTCAAGGCAAAAGCGGAAATTTCGGCTTCAGCCGAGAGTGAAGTCCGCCCTCCACGGCGAGAAGTTAGAAGTTGGAAGTCAGGAGTTAGTTTGTCACGCAGGCGTCCCGCCTGCCGCGACGAGGAGTTAGGAGTTGGCCGGTAACGCAGGCATCCCGCCTGCCCGATGCCGACAGAATCTTTGAAGTTCCCGGCGCGCGGACAACAACTGTCCGCATCACGAGGTAGCATGAAATCACAACGGTGTGGCCTTGGCGGCGGCACCCAAGGAGATTTTGAGAAAGGAATAGTATGAAGATCCATGTTTTTGGCCGTGAAGAAATCGAATCCGGCATACGGGTCAAGCCCGCGTATGTCGTTATTTCTATTCGTAATTCGGGCGAGCCGCGGGCCAAGGTCAAAAAGCAGCCCGGACTGCGGGATGTATTGTACCTGGCATTCAGTGGTAGAGAGCCAAGGGCCGGCATGCCAATGCCGCCGGAAATTAAGATTTTCACGCCCGCGCAGGCTAAAAAGATTTGCGCGTTTGTCCATCGGCACAAAGCCGATGTCGGTGCCATCGTGGTTCACTGCGAACAGGGGATGTCCCGTAGTCCGGCTGTGGCCGCCGCGATCAGCGATGCCCTGGGCCTGGACGCGAAGCGGTTTTGGCAACTCCACACGCCCAATGAATATGTTTACCATACGGTATCCGACGCCTTTGAGCGTTATGCCGCAACGCAACGAAAAGATAACTGAATGGAGGAGGCCCGTGCAATTATCGACAGGATAACATTATCTTATCGTCGTCTATGCGTTCGAGGTTTATCGCGATATCGATATATATTATTTTGTGATCGGGATGGCGAAGGTGAAATATAGCTCCTTTTTTTGTCGTCGCGTCGTTGTGTCGTCGTTTCGTAGTGGTAAATCCTTTTCGTCGTCGTCTAATCTGGATAATCTGTGGAAAAGGCGTTTCGGTTGTCGGCTCGGCCGCACTTTGGCCCTCTTGTATCTCTGTGGCTTATTTGTCTTTATCCTGAATGGAGGTTGTATGAAATTCGTTGCCATTGATTTTGAGACCGCCAACACCAGTGAATTGGGCATTTGCTCGGTGGGCATTGCCGTCTTTGAAAATAACCAACTTGCCGACACTTATTATTCCCTGATCCGCCCGCCAAAAGGATATGGTTGGTTTCGGTCTGACTGGATAACCGGTTGCCATGGGATAAGCCATACCGACGTATACAACGCCCCGGAATTCCCCACTGTCGCGCCCGAAATATTCGCCCGGCTCTCTGCCGCGGACGTGGTTGTCGCCCATAACGCGAAATTTGATATGCGTCTGCTACACAGCACCGCAGTTCATTTCAATCTGCCATGCCCGGCGTTTGAGTATTTATGCACCTGTCAACTTGCCAAGCGTGTATGGCCCGAATTGCCGGACAAGCAGCTCTCAACCGTGGCCGCCCACATTGGCCACAAGTTTGAACACCACCGCGCGTTGGCGGATGCCGAAGCCGCCGGACGGATTCTGCTGGCAATGATGGCCCACAAGGGTATTACCACACCGCGCGACTTTGCGGCGGCGGTGGGCGTGCCGCTGGGGCGACTGGATATTGCCGGAGAGAAATCAGCATGAAATGGTGT
>JAKATV010000288.1 GCA_021818565.1 Planctomycetota bacterium | reverse complement strand
GGTGTTTCATAATCGCAGGGATACGCATATGGTTTGGCGGCGTGGAGAAATGATTCGATGACGAATCCGGCACCAGCGGCGGCAGCAAATGACCATCGGCGTTTTCGTCTTCGCGGCTACCGCTGGGTTATTTGCGCTGCGCTGTTTGTCGTCGTTGCTTTTAACTACATCGACCGGTTTGTCCTTTCGGACCTTCAACCGATACTTCATTCCCAACTGCACATCGGCGACATTGGTTATGGCCAGATTGTGGCCGCTTTTTCCGCGACCTTTGCGCTGGGCTACGCACTGTGCGGCTGGTTTATGGATAAAGTTGGTATACGCCTGGGATTTTTAATCACTGTCGTGGTCTTCAGTATTGCGGAAGCGGGCATGGCACTGGCGGACGGTGTCACGGGTTTTATCATCGCCAACGCGGTACTGGGCTTGGCACAGGCGGCGACATTTCCCGGTGCGATAAAGGCGGTCGGGCAGTGGTTCCCGAAAAAAGAACGGGCTATTGTGATCGGAATCGTTAATGGAGCGACCAGTGCTGGCGTCATTCTGGCTCCGATTCTAGTGTCGCAAAGTATTCCATGGTTTGGCTGGCGCGGGGCCTTTGTCGCGGCCGGAATCCTGGGATTGTTCTGGGTGATATGGTGGTTCTTCCAATACCGTGATCCATTGGTCAATCCGCGCGTGTCGCCGGCGGAACTGGATTACATCGGCAGCAATACGTCGCAGCCGACGGCTCATATCAGTTGGTCGTCACTACTGACTTATCGCCAGTCGTGGGCGTATATTATTGCCGTCGCAATGACCGGGCCGATCTGGTGGTTTTATCTGGCGTGGATTCCCAATTTTTTCAATCGACAGCACCATCTGGATATTAAGAGCATGGTGCTGCCGGTGCTGATTATCTATGGCATGGCGGATGCCGGCAGTGTATTCGGCGGGTGGCTGTCTTCCTGGCTGCTGGCCGGCGGATGGAGCGCCAATGCTGCGCGAAAGACGGCAATGCTGGTTTGCTCGCTGTTTGTCCTGCCCGTATTTATCGCCGCCCGCTGCGACAATGTCTGGCTGGCTTCTCTGCTGCTGGGAATGGCGACTGGCGGCCACCAGGGTTTTTCCTCCAATATCTACGCCATGGCCTGCGATACGATGCCGGGAAAGGTTATCGGCTCGCTGGTTGGGTTGGGCGGTTTGGTGGGATCCGGGCTAAGCACTTTTACCGCACTGGCCGTGGGGTGGATATTGCACGTAACGCACAACAGCTACGCACTTCTGTTTGCAATCCCCAGTTTGGCCTATCTTGCAACCCTTCTGGTGATTCACATAATCAATCCACACTGGCGGTCGGCGCAAGGTGGTGCGATTTCCACGGCGTAAATTGTGCTGCGGCGGGCATGACTGTTTTGTGACATCCTCCGTTCAGGCGGTTTGGTCAACGACCTGATTTGTTTTATATAGTGCGCGGACTTATGCTACTGTCTGAACAATCCGAGATTTGACGAATGATAAATATAGCCTTGGTCATTGATGCCGTTGGAAGTTATGGAAGCGGCCTGCTTCGGGGGATATCACGTTTCGCCCACACCCACCCCAACTGGACCGTGGAATATGAACCTTGGATGGAGGAAGAAAATCTGCCGCGCTGGCTTTTTCGGGGCAAATTTCAAGGGGTGTTGTGCCGTATCAGAAATCCGCGTCAGTTTGCATCACTGCGACGTTTGCGCGTGCCGATAGTGGATCTGGGATCCCTCGAGCCGCCCAAGGGAATTGCCAATATTCACTCCGATCATCAGGCCATCGCGGAACTTGCTGCGGATCATCTGATTCAGTGCGGTTTGCAGACCTTCGCCTACTGCGGTTTTGAATCGCAGCAGGCATCGGAACAACGTGCCGCGGCATTTCATGCGTATATGTCTGAAAAAGGTTTCAACCCCCAGGTATTTATCAGTCCAAGCCGGCGGGGGGGCGGGGCGGGGCGCTCGCCGGGCTGGCGTTCAAGCATTGATTATGCTCATTTGTTGCCGTGGCTTAAAGCTCTTCCCAAGCCGACCGGCATCATGGCCTGCAATGACATCTGCGGACGACTTGTCCTGGCGGGATGTCAACACGCCGGGATACATGTTCCGGCGGAAATTGTGCTCGTGGGAGTCGATGATGACGAAGTGCTGTGTGAATTAGCCGTGCCCACCATGACTTCTATCAATCCGGCGGCTGATAAGATTGGATTCGAAGCGGCGGAACTGCTCAATAGTATCATCGGGGGTGTCAAGGTGCCCGACAAGCCACAGTTGGTTCAGCCGGCCGGGGTGATTACCCGCACGTCCACGGACACGATCGCCGTAGCCGATAAAGTGGTGGCAAAAGCCCTAAGATATATCCGGGAATATACCGGCAAGGCGTTGACGGTTGACAAGGTACTGGATTATCTGGCCAATGAAAACATGCTGGTATCGCGCTGCACACTGGAGCGGCGATTTGTGTCGGTCGCGGGATTTTCCCCCTATGAAGAGATTAATCGTGTGCGACTTAACCGCATTGAGCGTCTCTTGCTCAACACCCGCTATCCGTTAACGCGCATTGCTGAACTCACCGGGTTTGACGCGGAATCACATTTGAACAGATTCTTTAAGAGGTATCGCGGTCAAACCCCGGGCCGCTTCCGCCTGCAAGCACCGTGACGGACCGCTGTGATCGGAAAAACGGTGCTATGGCAAATCCGTCCCCGGCAGCGGGTTATATATATGTCCATCTAATGTTTCTGATCAAAGGTGGTATGCGACCTGATGAAAGGCAGTATTTCTGTTGATCGCTCGGCGGCGTAAACTCCTGATACGCGCGCGGTGGCATCCCAATGAGGCTTCATTCCGGCTGGCACATGTACTGGTTTTCGGAATAAAGGTGCCTTAAACCAAAACTTTCGCATACTGACGTGCTGGATTGGATTGCCCGATGGCACAACTACCCAAGCAGGCCCCAGTTGCCCAGTTCGACCCATTGAATCAATATCCGGATTCACCGGCACAATTGCAATATCAAAATTCTTCGGGTCTACGGGAATGCAGATTGGGCAATAGGCCGGAAATTTCCGGGGCACCGGCTGCAAGTTGATCATCGGCGGGTTAATGGGTGCGGACATCTCGGGCGGGCCGGCGACCCAACGAATCGATCTCGGCGGCAAAAACGGCTGCATGGGCCATGCTTTAGAGCTGTTGATCGCGTGCGTCACCGTGTCCGGCACGTTTGCCATCGTAATTTTCCCATCGGATAGAACGCGGGTGTTTCTGCCTGACGAAAAGGGCTGCCCACCCCAGACGATTGACGACAGAAGAATCGCAATTGATGCGGGAACGAAGAAACACTTTTTCATAACAGCCTCTCATGGCTAGGCCAACAAAGTGATCTGCCTATATTATCACAAGCTGCGGTACCGAAAACAAGCGGGCGATAACCGCGTGAATACTGCCTTTTTGCCAACTTACGAAAATTGATAATGAGCCCTTCAGACTGCCCGGCGGGATCTGTCGTGAATCCAGAAGCTGATGCGATCAGAATGAATTTCACGGCTACGGCTTTGCCAACCGAAAAATTATAAGGCACTATTGTCAGGCACGCGTTGTCAGGTACTTTGACCTTTTACCGGAAATGTCTTATGTTACATTTTATTGTCTTGGATAAATTTCATTATTCGATCCAAGGCGCAAGGATTTTAATATGGCATGGTCGCGAGATAAGCCGGCCCTCGTTGAATCCGGAATTAATTTTCCGGATCACAGGCGAGCACACCATAAGAACCGCGGGGTTTATCCCGGCGGGCGGCTTGGAATCCCGATTTAAGGAAACGCAATGCGAATTTTGGCAACTTTCCCGTCTTTTTGCGCGGCAATTATTCTTGCTTTGACCTCGGATGCTTTTGGCGCGCCCGCGTTAGGGCGGACAACTGCGATTGCGGCTGCGGAGGCTCGCCTGGCGAAGCTTCAGAACGTCACAGTGAGTTTTCACATGGATGTGGATTTTACCTCCACCCCCGCCGTCTTGGCAGCCATGCAGAGGGCGGCGAAGCTTGCCGAGAAGAATTATCCCGGCGGAGGCCCTGCACAACCGCTTTTGGGCCATTACCTGTACCAATGCCGCTTTTCGTTTCT
The DNA here is from genome assembly GCA_021818565.1 of Planctomycetota bacterium. Lineage (GTDB taxonomy): Bacteria > Planctomycetota > Phycisphaerae > WQYP01 > WQYP01 > JAMDCX01. Next base: position 40 of record JAKATV010000288.1, on the reverse strand, counting down.
TGCGGGAAGGTCATGGTATCGGTTGGTGGTCGTCGGTCCG
>JAKATV010000354.1 GCA_021818565.1 Planctomycetota bacterium | reverse complement strand
CGCAGGGCGCAATATGTGAGAATGCGGGACGGTATTGAAAAAGCCGGGGGCCTGCTTAAATCAATGAGTTGCGGGCATCGCTATTTTGGATTCAATCGCGGGCACCATGACGGCCAAGCGGGCATATGGTACAGAGAATGGGCACCGGCGGCGGCGCAACTGCACATCATCGGAGATTTTAATTCCTGGAACCGCTCAAGCCATCCGATGGCGCGCGACGCATTCGGGGTCTGGTCCATTTTTTTGCCGGACACAAAATCCGGGCAACCGGCGATCTCCCATGGCAGCAAAGTTAAAGTACAGGTGGATTCCGCGATCGGGCGGATGGATCGCATTCCCGCGTATATCAGGCGGGTGGTGCAGGCGCAGCAGGGCGTGGATTTTGTCGGGCAGTATTGGAATCCACCGGAGGCGTTCACCTTCAAACACCCCTACGCGCCCCCGAAACAAGGCGGTCTGCGCATTTATGAAGCCCATATCGGCATGGCGCAGGAAGAACCCAAGGTGGGAACCTTTGATGAATTTACCCGCAATATTCTGCCGCGGATTGCGGACCTGGGGTATAACGCCATACAGTTGATGGCGATTATGGAGCACCCTTATTACGGTTCCTTTGGCTATCATGTAAGCAACTTTTTTGCCGTATCGTCCCGATTCGGAACCCCGGAAGATCTTAAGCAGTTAATTGATACCGCGCATGGCCTGGGCCTGGCGGTACTGCTGGATGTGGTGCATAGCCACGCCATAAAAAATATCCATGAGGGATTGAATCGGTTTGACGGCTCAGATTTTCAATATTTCCACGCCGGCGCGCGGGGGCAGCATATTGCGTGGGATTCGCTGTGTTTTGATTACAGCGTACTGGAAGTGCAGCGGTTTTTGTTAAGCAACCTGCGGTTCTGGATGGAGGACATGCACTTTGACGGTTTCCGTTTTGACGGCGTAACAAGTATGTTGTATCTGGATCACGGCCTGGGGGCGAAGTTTTCCAGTTATGACAGTTATTTCGGATCCAATATTGATGATCATGCCGTGGCGTACCTGCAAATCGCCAATGAACTGGTGCATACGCTGCGCCCGCAGGCCGTCACGATCGCGGAAGATGTTTCCGGCATGCCCGGCATGGCCCGGCCCGTGGCGGAAGGCGGCATCGGCTTTGATTATCGTCTGGCGATGGGTGTCCCTGATTATTGGATAAAACTGCTGAAGGAACAGCGCGACGAAGACTGGAATCTCGGCGGTTTATACCACACCCTGATGAACCGCCGGCGTAATGAAAAACATGTGGGATATGCTGAAAGTCATGATCAGGCGCTGGTGGGCGATAAAACGCTTGCATTCTGGCTGATGGATAAGCAGATGTATTGGAACATGAGCAAGCTTCACGGACACCCGATTGTGGAACGGGGGCTGGCGTTGCATAAAATGATCCGGCTGATCACCTTTGCGCTGGCCGGGGAAGCGTATCTGAATTTCATGGGCAATGAATTCGGCCATCCGGAATGGGTGGATTTTCCGCGGCCAGGCAACAATTATTCCTACCAGCACGCCCGGCGGCTCTGGTCTCTGTCTGATCGGGATGACCTCCATTACATGGGGTTAAAAATATTTGACCGTGCCATGCAGCTCATGGACCAACAACGCGGCGTTCTGGAAGACCCGTTTATTGAACAGCTTCTGGTGCATGAAGACACGCGGCAGATGGCGTTTCGGCGCGGGCCGCTGGTATTTGTTTTTAACTTTCATCCCACCGAATCGTACACCGGCTTGCGTATACCCGTACCCGACCCCTGCGATTACCGGCTCATTTTGGATACCGACAGCCCGGTATTTGACGGCTTTGGCCGGGTGGCCGGGGATGTAGTATATCCCCGGCAAGACGTGCCGATGTATGGCCGAAATCAGAGTGTGCAAATTTACCTGCCATGCCGCACGGCCCAAGTGCTGGCACCGGTCAATATGCCGCAGAAGAAGAAATAGTAACGCTTGAGAAGCTTTATTCTCTGCCGGGGGCCAGTAAGGATCTTACGCCCACAATGGCGGCCCGCCAGGCGGGAATAAAACCCGCGGCCAGCGTTGCCAGGCAGCAAACGCCGGCGGCAAAAAGCATGGCGTTCCAGGCCCAGGCGTAACGGGAATCAAAACCGCTTAACCGATGATCCAGCAGGGTTCCCATGTAGGCCATGTACTGCCCCAACGCACAGCCCAATACCACGGCCGCCAGGATAATCAGCGATAATTCCGCCAGAACCATGCGTAATAATTGCCACCGCCCCGCCCCCACCGCCCGGAGAATACCGAATTCATAGCGGCGTTGTCGGACCGCGGCCGCCGCCATAGCCGCCACCGCAATGGCCGCCAGGCACATTCCGCCCAACGCCGCCAGCGATAACGCCCGCATAACGCGGGTGATTACATAATCCAACTCTCGTTTCATGTGCCGCACGGATGTGCCATGCAGGGCAAAACGTTGAAAATTCAGTAACCGCTGTAAAAAAGATTGCTTGCCGCCGGAGGCCAGGAACGCTTTGACCGCGGCCACCGCTTGCATCCCGTTGGCACTGGGCTTTAACGTCAGCATGACCAGATTGGGGCCGTTAATACCAAATAATGCTTTCGCCTGCGCCAGCGTACCGATCAGGGCCACCGCCGCCGCTTGATGAAAAGCCTGCCGTACGCGCAAAAAACTCTGGGCAATTGATACGCCCGGCGACGTCACCACACCCACAACCGTCAGCCGCTTTACACCCGCCAACGTACCGACGGCCAATGTTTTTCCCGCCGCCAGATGCAACGAACGCAAGGCATCACCGGCGATCAACACGCCGGTGCCGGCGTGCATGGCCCGCATGGCGGAGGCTTTATTTCCCTGTGCGAAATGCACACCCAGCATGTGCAGAAAGGTCTTGGGCTGCACGGCAACAAACAGCACCTGCTGTTGTTTTGCCGCACCGATCCGCGCGGGAATCCAAAAGGCCGTTAAGGCTGAAACTCCCGTTACGCCATGGACGTGCCGGGGAATTTCCATCGCGCGATGAACGGACAGCGGGGTAATAGGACTGAAGACAAAGGCATCAGGAAATTGGGCGGGAAATTCCCAGGATTCCAGCAAACCGATGCCCCGCGCCTGCATGGAAACAAAAAAAGATACCGCCGCCAATAAAGTCGCCGCCATCATGCCCGCCCGATAAGGCGATGCCGAGGTGGAAAACAATGTCGGTTCAACGTGCCATAACCATGCCAACGGCCGCTTGAAGCACCGCTCAAAAACCGCGACCGTAACCGGTGCCAATGCCACCGCCGCCAAGAGCACCAATGGGCCGCCGACCAGTACATAGGCCCAAAGCGCCCAGATTGGATTAGGAATCCACCACAGCAGAATCTGTAACGCCAAAGCGCCTATGGCAACCCATAATGCGGGCCGCAGGGATTTAGCAGTTGCGGCTTTACTCATATTGGATACAGCGGCCATGGGGGTTACACGCCAGGCTTTATACACCGGCAGGGCAATACCCACCGCGGCGGCCAGCAGTCCGGCGGTGCCGGCGATGATAAAACTTGCAATGCCGGGATGAAACACCAGATGTCCATGCCGCAGATGATGCACCAGAAACCACGCCGCCGTCGCCCCGCCAACCAACCCCAGCAATATACCGCCGGCCATCGGCACTAGAGACTCTACCAGTGCGGTTAATGCCACTTGATTGCGCGCCGCGCCAATACACCGCAACTGTCCGAAAAAGCGCACCCGCTCCTGAATGCCGATCGCAAAGACCGCTAAGATCAGCAACCCCGCACCCAGGGCCGTGGGCACGGCGATCAGCCAGCGAAGTCGCTGCAACATTTTCTCCATGGGGGCAAAGGGTTTTCGGCTTTTTCCCATGGATCGAATTTTTACACCCGGGCCCAAGGCTTTTTCCAAGGCCGTCATGCCCGCCGCGTTGGAAATGCCCGGCCGGAATTTTATATCAATGCGGCCCCAATGCGGCGCTACGCCGGTAAGCTTTTGCAGAGTCTGTCCGGTGATATACGCGGATGGAAAAGAAAAATAACGCTTGACTGCCGAGCGCTGCACCAGGCCGACAATCTTTACCTGTTGCGTGCCGGCGGGTCCCAGCAGGGTGGCCGTCATGCCAACGTGCGCATGAAGCTTGTGAGCCAGGGCGACATTCAGCAGG
>JAKATV010000229.1 GCA_021818565.1 Planctomycetota bacterium | reverse complement strand
CGGGTGGTGGTGCCGCGAATGCATGCGAGCATGATTTCCAAACTTCGCAAGGGTTGTGCCGCCCAGTTGATGGATATTTGGCTGAAGAGGCGGTGTTCCACCGGATTCCATTTGGATGCTCCCGTAGGGTAATGGCACACCGTCAACGCTATGCCGCAGAGGTCAGCGAATCGCTGCAGGGAATCCGGCGATGCCGCCGGGGGCAAGGTGATGGATAAAGTGTTGGATCCAGGCGTAATTGGCGTTGCCATTGGGGGGCGGGCCGAATTTCCAGCGCGGGTCGGATTTGACGCGGTCGGCTCCCCAATCGCTCATGTTGAAGGGGGGATTGGCTAAAATGAAATCGGCTTTCAGGTCTTTATGGACATCCTGATGGAAGGAGTCGGCATGGTGTGGCCCCAAGTTGGCGTCGATGCCGCGGATGGCGAGATTCATTTTGGCCAGCCGCCATGTGGTGGGGTTGGATTCCTGGCCATAGACGGCTATATCCCCGATGCGGCCACCGTGGGCGAGTACGAATTTTTCGGATTGGACGAACATGCCGCCGGAGCCGCAGCAGGGATCAAAAATGCGGCCCTGGTAGGGTTCAATCATTTCAGTCAGCAGTTTGACAATGCAGGCGGGGGTATAAAATTCACCACCGCCCTTTCCTTCCGCGGAGGCGAAGCGGCCCAGAAAATATTCATAGACGCGGCCAAGCAGGTCCTTGGAACGGCTCTCCGCATCGCCCAGGCCGATGTTGGACAGCAGGTCAATAAGCTCACCGAGGCGGGCCTTATCCAGAGCTGGGCGGGCGTAGTCTTTGGGCAGCACGCCCTTAAGACTGATATTTTCTTTTTCAATGGCGATCATGGCATCGTCAACGAGCCGGCCAATATCCGTTTGCCTGGCGGCGGCCTGCAGCACGGGCCAGCGGGCGGATTTGGGCACCCAGAAAATATTTTTGGCGGTGTATTCATCGCGGTCTTCAGGGTCGGCGTTGGGTTCGGCACGCAGGGCGTTGAACTGTTCCTGAAAAGAATCGGAAATATATTTGAGGAATATCAGGCCCAGCACGACGTGCTTATATTCGGCGGAGTCCATGTGGCCACGGAGCTTGTCAGCGGCGGCCCAGAGCGTGGTTTCAAAACCAAGCGTGGTGGTTTTGGGTGCGTTGCGATTGCCGTCGGACTCGCTGGTGACGTTATTTTTGATGGCTTTCTTATTTGTTGCGGACGGGGACGTCCGCCGAGCCAAGGCGGATTGTGGAGAGGACTGTGATTTATGGGGGGAGTTTTTGGGCATGGGAGCTCCGTGAATGATGCCGGTGGTTTTCGCTGAATCGCAGCGCCCCAATCGAGGTTGTCTGCCATCACATGCGGTATCCAGCACCTTATTGCATGTCGCTGCTCATCGCTACGATGTCGGCTTGCGTCCTTGTTCGGCCAGAAGTTGTTGCAAGTGAGCCAATTGCTTAGCGCTGGCCGAGCCTTCAATGGCCCGCACCGCGATTTCCTGTACCTGGGCATACGCTTTTTCCGCCTGGCCCAGCAACTTGGTCAATCGTTCGGCCTGCTCGGCCACCTGCTGTTCAAGCGACGTGATCCGTGTGCTCTGAACATTCTTTTGACCTTCAAATTCCTGCTTTAACAGTTGCTCGCGCGCTGTGGATTCCTGTTGCAGGCGTGCGGTTGTCTCCTTGCTTGTTTTGGAAATTATAGCGTCCAACTCCTTTGGAAACGCGTCCACTTTCTGCCGTAATTCATGGACTTCCTGTTCCTGGCTCTTGATGACCTGCTGACGTTGGGCCAGATCAGCCTCCAACTTGGCGCGGCGTTCGTCCCATTCTTTTTGCGCCTTGGCCATCTGATCGGCAAACTGGTCCTTGGCTTGCTGCTGCTGGCGGGAAAAGCCGTACTGATACTCCTCCTTCTCCCGCTCGCGGCGCTTCTGCTCAAGGGCATCGCGTTCCTTTATTTCCACCTCGCGCTGCTTTTTTGCCTGCTCCCAAGATTCGCGAGTTTGCGCGACTTCGCGTTCAAGTTGCTCCTTGGCCGCCGTGACTTCCTGCTCCATTTTTTCACGCTCTCGCGCGTGGGCGTCAATCAACGCGGTAAGCGTTGAGGCGGAGCGTTGTATCTCGTAAATATCCTTAAGCTCCTGATCTTTGGCAAGGATGGCCCGCTGTACCTGCGTGTACCGGGCAACCTGTTCTTCGAGCCGATCGGACAGATCTCCCAGCAGTCGTCCAATACTGGATTTAAGTTCACCGATGGACTGCACCACGCCACGGTTAGAGAGTTCTTCCGCGGCTGCAATCGCTTGCGTAACGGCTTTGGCGGCAAGCTTCTCTTCTGGAGTTCCCGCAGTTTCCCGGCGCTCGGTAACGGACTGTTCGCTTTCCGCCAGGGCTTCGAGCATCTGTTGCCGGGCCGGGCGTTTTTTTGCCGAAGTTTTTTCCGCCATTTCAGTATCTCCGGGTCAAGAACCAAATCTAAACCAATGGCCGCAAGGATACATCGACCCTGCAACCCGTGCAATCACCGATGGAAACACCAGCATAGAATTCGCTGATCTAAAATGCCAATATTTCGGCATACCATTTTGCTCAACCACCTGCTATAATTCCTGTCCGCCGGGCGCGTGCGAATGATAATAGTAGTTCGCAGGCTGCTGAAAACAGAGCAACAGAGGTCAAGCTGAACTGGCCCGTGTGCCGCACGAACTTGACTTCATGAACCCTTAAGACACACAAGGATTTGAGAATGCCACAACTGCCAGCCGCCAAACTAGCCTTGGAAGATGGAACGATATTTTCCGGATTAGCGTTTGGCGCTTCGGTCGCCCGCGCCGGTGAGGTTGTTTTTAACACCTCGCTTAGCGGGTATCAGGAAATTTTGACTGATCCCTCTTACCGGGGACAAATTGTTACCATGACCTGCCCGCAGATCGGCAATTATGGCATTGCCGATAGTTCGGACGAGGAATCTCTACATCCCCAGGTGGAAGGCTTTATCATCAAAGAACTTTCAACTTTGGTAAGCAATTACCGGGCCGTTGAATCACTGCACGACTATCTCCTGCGGCACAACGTCCCCGGCATTGCCGGAATTGATACCCGCGCCCTGGTCCGGAAGCTTAGAACGCAGGGAGCCTTAAAGGGTGTTATCTGTACCGATCCCGCCCAGATTTCCGATGACGCCGCCCTGGTGGCCAAAGCCAATGCGTGGAGCGGACTGGTGGGAGTGGATCTGGTGCGGCAGGTCACGCCTGACAAGGTATATCACTGGGCACAGGATAAGGGGGGCTGGGCCCAAAGGTCCGATCATCATGGCACCGCCGATCACCATGTTGTTGCCATTGATTGTGGTGCCAAACGCAATATTCTCCGGAATCTTGCGCAAAGCGGATGCCGCGTGACGGTTGTTCCGGCCACAACTTCCGCGGAAGAAATTCTGGCCCATAAGCCTGACGGCGTTTTTGTCAGCAACGGTCCCGGCGACCCGGAACCGATTGCCTACGCCCAGGCCACGCTGAAAAAACTCATCGGCAAAAAGCCCATCTTTGGTATTTGTCTGGGCCACCAGCTTCTGGGCCTGGCGCTGGGTGCCGGCACCTATAAATTGAAATTCGGCCATCGCGGCGGTAACCAGCCGGTACAAAATATCGGCACCGGCAAGGTGGAAATAACATCGCAAAATCATGGCTTTGCCGTGGATGTAGAGTCTCTGCGGAAACACGGCGGCGAACCGACGCATATGAATCTCAACGACCAGACGCTCGAAGGCTTCCGCATGACCTCCGAACCGGTATTTGCGGTGCAATATCACCCCGAAGCCAGCCCCGGCCCACATGACGCAACCTACTTATTTGACTGCTTCGTCAAGATGATCCAAACCGGCAAAAGCCCCACCGCCGAAGAAATGAACACCGCCCAAACCCACCGCAACGCGGTTGTCATCAGCGGGTAAATAAGGCGGCGATATTGGCCTTACTTATTTATGGGCCGATTATCGCCATGTGCTTAAGCCGATCAGCGCGGCCGTACCTGTGTCGCAGAGGCTTTTTACCGCCCGGCTGATGATGTCCAATGAAAAGTATTTCCGATACAAATTAGTTCAGGAAAGTGTCCAAGCCGATAAATTTACTCTATGCCAAGCGGCCGCCCCTTCGGAAACAAGGAGACGTCTGTATTTTTTTTCGCCGCA
>JAKATV010000379.1 GCA_021818565.1 Planctomycetota bacterium | reverse complement strand
AAGCCATATCCAGTTCGGTATTTTTCCCCAAGTCGTGCTGGGCGGTGATGCGTGCCATGCCGTAAATCGCGCTGGGGTCATTAAACGGGCTGTTGCCCGCGTATCCTGCACCAATCGCCACGCCCAGCCCCCATTGGCCGAATTGTCCAATGGGAATCCCGAGGGATACGGCCTCGTCATTGAGTTGGCGGGGTAATAATGCGGTGCTGGTGCCCAAACCGATATACGTTGAGTCATAGGCCACCGTGGGGCTGTAGCGTCCCGTGTCCGCAAGGCGTAATCGGCCGGAAAAATCCAGCATGCTGATCTGCGCGGGCGAAGAATCATTACGTACCCAGGATTCATTTTCAATGAATCCCTCATTCAGAGATTGCACGTTTTCTCCTGGTGCCCAGGCTTCCTGGGCCAGATATTGCGTATCGCCGGCACGGCAGATTCCCGTTGCAGCCGCCGCCGCAAGCAGGATTGCAAGGCTCCATCTCACGGGTCGGTACAATGCTGCCGCAAATTTCATAACGTACTCCTGTTAGAGCGCATCAATAGCAGCACTGGTCTTTACGCTGCTGGCGAATGAACGAAATTAAAAAGTGCCATCCGGCTTTTGCAACCAAGTTACGGCAGCGGGCCGTTCAAGGAACCGCTGGTCCAGCGCCGCGCGCCAACGCGCACAGCGGCGGCTACCCGGCCACTAAAGCAATCCGGCGGTTTCATCGATTCCAAACATCAGATTCATATTTTCAATGGCCTGTCCCGCGGCCCCTTTGACCATATTGTCCAAGGCACACAGCACCACGTACCGCCCATTGTATAATTTCACGGAAATATCGGCGAAATTGGTATTGGCCACATATTTTGTGCTCGGCAGATTATTCAACCGCATCCGCACGAACGGCTTTCCGCGGTACGCTCGGTCATACGCGGCCAGGGCATCCTCGAGCTTCGCGCCGGGCTTGGCTTTGAGATAGATGGTTTCCAAGATTCCCCGATCCATGGGAATCAGGTGTGGCACAAACAGCATGTGCACGGAGTGGCCAAAAATGGTTTCAAGCGTTTGCTGAATTTCCGGCGCATGACGATGCGACGCAATACCGTAGGATTCAAAGGTTTCGTTACGTTCGGGAAAATGATGCGATTGCGATGGCGTGCGACCCGCCCCGGAAATACCGGAGGCGGCATTAATAATAATATCTGTCGGTTCTACCAAGCCGGCCTGCAGCAAAGGCGCGATGCCCAAAACAGCCGCCGTGGGATAACATCCCGGATTGCTCACGAAGGAAGCTGTTTTAATTTCCGAGGAAAAAAACTCCGGCAGGCCATAAACCGCCGCCGCGAGATTTTTGGCATCACTGTGGGCGTGCTTATACCACTTTTCATAAACCGCGGCATCTTTAAGCCGATAATCCGCTGATAAATCAATGACCTTCAGGCCGGCGTCCAGCAGCGGCGGTGCGTGCTGCATGGCCGCGACATGGGGTAAGCACAAAAACGCCACATCCGCAGCCTGTTGAATGGCATGCGCGTCAAATGGCGCTATGGGCAAATCAATGCGCCCCAAAAGTTCCGGAAACAGTTCATGAATCGGCTGTTCCTGCTGGCGGCTGGCAAGATACGTAATTTTGGCAATCGGGTGCTTAAGCAACCAGCGGATGGTCTCCAAGGATGTGTAACCGGTCGCGCCTATGATGGCAACACGAATCTGTTTCATGACTTCATACGTTCCTTACCCGGACACGTCACGGCCCGAATTCGGTATTATAGCGCATTAGTTGCCGCGCTGATACACGCGCACATAATCGACCTCGTGCGTGGGGGTGGCAATAGTTCCGGGCGAGCGGCGAAATCGGCGGCATTAATGCCGGCGCTAAGAGAAGGGTGTGTCGCTGAAACTCCCCCCCGTGGATGCCTGCCCGGATTAATTGCCACGCCCTCGTGCGTTAGCCCTCATGGCAGGGGCATGGTACTGTACGCTTAGGGAAAAACCGGGAAGTTAGGAGCCGCATGACCATTGAACATCTGATTATGCAAATCGCCGTGATCCTCCTGGCGACACGCTTTTGCGGGGCGCTCCTGCGGCTGTTGGGGCAGCCGGAGGTGATTGGAGAAATGATCGGCGGCCTGGTTATTGGGCCGTCCGCGCTGGGGCTGCTGGCGCACGGAGCCTATTTTCATTGGCTGTTTCCGGCCCAGGGGATGCAGTTTTTGGACCTGCTGGCCCAACTGGGCGTTATGTTTTTTATGTTTATCGTGGGCTTGGAACTGGACTTGGCCCGGGTACGGGGCAAAGGGACCAGTGTTGTTGCCACCGGTTTAGTAAGCCTCCTGGGGCCTTTTTCTGCTGGACTGCTTATTGCATGGCTGATGCTCAAGCACCCGGCTCTGGTGGGGCATGTAAAATCCCCCACGGCCTTTATTCTGATGGCCGCACTGGCGATGGGCATGACCGCCTTTCCGGTTTTAGCCCGGATCATCAATGAGCACAATTTGAAAGACACCGAGGTCGGAGCATTTGTCATCACCACCGGGGCCGTGCTGGATGTGTCCGGATGGTGCCTGCTGGCGGTTGTTTACGATCTGGCAAAAGTACAACTTTCCGGCAGCGGCGACATATTATCCTCTGTGGGATTGGGCGTAAAAACCGCAGTTCTCGCGGCGGCCTATATTGTCGTGATGATGTTTTTTGTGCGCCGCTTTCTCTGGCGTTTTCAGTCGCACTTTGAACTCCGCGGCCATATTACCCGCGATGTGCTGGCGCTGACATTTTTTCTTCTGCTGGTCAGCAGCCTGGTGACAACGGCGCTTGGTATCAACGGCATATTCGGAGCCTTCATGCTGGGGCTGGTATTTCCATCGGGTGAAAAATTCGTGCGGCATATTTCCAGCAAGCTCGAAGATATCACGCTGTTACTTCTGCTTCCGATATTTTTTGCCACCGTCGGCATGCACACCGATATCACACAACTCCATTCGGCAACCGTCTGGAAAAGCTGGGGGTATCTGATCGCGGTTCTGATGCTGACGAAATTCCTCTTCAGCAGCATAACGGCCAAAGTCACTGGATCAAGCTGGAGCGCCGCGGGTTTAACCGGACTGCTGATGAATACCCACGGCGTGGTGGAACTCGTGGTGCTAAGCCTGGCGTGGCAAATGGGCGCAATCAGTTCAAGAACATTAACCGTGCTGGTGCTGGCATTTCTGGCTATTACCACAATAGCGTCCATTTTACTGCGCGTGGCCAGCCTGCCTATGGGCCGCCGAATGATGACGCGGCCGGCCATGAGCGAAAACGCAAAAAATGAAACCCCAAAGATTCATATCATGGCGTCCCTGTCGCAAACGGGTACAGTCAGAGGCTTAATACGCGTATCGCACGCACTATTGGGCGGCGAACCCGGGCGTGTTACGGCACTATTACTGCGACAACCGGCGGAATCATCCATCGCCGGTGATCCGGCGATAACCGACGAACTTGATCCTATTACCGTAGCCAGCGCTGAAGCGAAAGTTCTGAATCTTGAACTCACTACCCTTTCTCCCCCCAGCCTGCGCATTGCACGGGATATTTGCAAGGTCATTGAACATCAACAGGTCGATTGGACCGTGCTGGGAGCGCACCAGGGAATCGTCAACACGTCCGTGCTGGGGGGCGTGGTGGACTATGTGCTTAAACACAGCGGCACGAATGTGGCCATTCTCATCAACAAACGCCTGACCACCATTCGTCGGGTTCTGGTGCCCTATCTCGGGGAAGCGCAGGATGCCGGAGCCATGCTGGCAGCACAAAGAATCAGCAAAAATGCCGACGTGGAAATCACCATTCTGCACGTGGTGAAGCCCAAACGCCCGAATGAAACCGAACCCTTGGGAGTCAAGGAACTTGTGGATCGATTTTTGCCCGGAACCGATGGCGGCAATCAAATTCGCATGACCGTCATTGAAACCGACACGCCCGTTTCCGCCGTCAGCGAACGCTCCCGCGATTATGACCTGATGATTTTGGGTATGTCTCCATTGTGGCGATTGCGGCAGCATCTGTTGGGCAGTAACCAAAGCTCGGTGGCGGTGCTTAGCACGTGTTCGGTGTTGATCGTCCATGCGGCCACGCCGAAGAAGGCCACTTCCGATCACCCCCCCGCCTCCACAGACAGGGGTGGTGACGGGAAGACTCAATAAAATCTGAGAAACCAATTACC
>JAKATV010000016.1 GCA_021818565.1 Planctomycetota bacterium | reverse complement strand
CACGCGCATTACCTCACGCGTGCGATTATCCGGGCCGCCGCCGATTGCCCGCGATGAATCAAAAAATGCTCTGGTGATTCGCGGACGAAAACTTATTGATAAATTGGCGGCGGCTCCGCAGGGGCAAATGGCGATTCCCACTATTGAAATATCACCGACCGAATTGGCTTTGCGCAATGGCTGGTTTGCCGGCGGATCACGCATGCCGGTGGCACCCATTCCTGTGGCACCGGTAAACGCGTCATCCGTATCTAAAGTTAGAGCGCCAAAACCTGCCGTTCCCCCTGCGCCGACACCCACTGTTATGGCCACAGGCAATATCATCCAAGAGGAAGTTGTTGGAGACCAACGCCTGACGGTGGCCAAGGGTGAATTTTATCTGTTCAGGCAAGTGCCCGGCCATAATGCTCTTGAACTGCGGGCCAACAACGCCGTTATGTTTAGTGCGGCGGGGCATCAAGACGGCGGCGGTAAAAAACCCGCAAATCCACAAACAGTCCCCTTTGCGCGTAAGGTACAGGGTGTATATCTTGAAGGCGACGTAACAGTCACATACGGACAGCAGACACTGCATGCCAATCAGGTATATTTTGATTTCACAACGAATCGTGCCATCCTGCTTCATGCGGTATTAAGTTCCGCCGATATTCAGGCAAACTCGCCCTTGTACATGCGGGCCAATGAAATCATCCAACTGGCGCAGGGGCAATTTGAAGCTAAATCGGTGAAATTGTCGACGGATGAATTTTATCAGCCGCACTATTATATCGGTGCCGGTGCCATGACTGTGCGCAGCGTTGCGGCACCGGCACCGCCGGGCACCAAACCTAAAACCGCGTACTATGCCTTTTCCTCCACCAATACCACGGCCAATTTTCTGGGTGTACCATTTTTCTATTGGCCTTATGTTACAGGCACCACGCAGCAAAATCCGTCACCGCTGAAATCCGTCAGCGTCGGCAATTCCAGTATCTTTGGTGCCACCGTGCAAACCGATTGGAACTTGTTGGCCTTAATGGGCATTACGCCACCGGGCGGTGTAGAAGCCGATGTCAATGTTAATGAGTATTCCAGCCGCGGACCGTCGACGGGTGTCAACGCGCGTTATAACATTGACGGAATGCACGGCGTGGTGAATAGCGCTTTGATGTATGACACGGGCACAGATCAACTTGGAGCCAATCGCGATAATTTACCGGTCACGCAGCACACGCGCGGCTATATTTCCGTCCGGCACATGCAGCAACTTTCGAATCAATGGACGGTCGCGGTGGAAGGAAGTTACGTTTCAGATCCGAATTATCTTGAGCAGTATTTTCAAAACATTTATTCCACGGCACCGGAGCAGCAAACCTCCATTTATGTCAAACAGCAGCATGATACGGAAGCATTTACCGCGCTGGGGAAATGGAATCTGACGGGCTTTATAACCAATGCTGATCTGGAAAATAATGAATACTCCGTACAACGCTATCCTGAAGCGCATTATTACCGTGAGGGAGATAAAATTCTGGGCCTGTTCACGTATTTCAGTGACAGCAGCGGCGGAATCATCAATGATCAATTCAGCAACACGACTTCGGGCGTGCGGGCGTTGGAATTGAATTTTCCAGGTTTAAATCCCAATGAAACATTCTCTCAATATTACCTGAGCAATGGCTGGACGGATCAACCGGTCGCACGATTGGATTCGCGGCAGGAAATTGACTTTCCGATGGCGGTTGGACCGGTGCAATTTGATCCGTTTGTCAGCGGGCGATTGACGTATTGGGACACAAGTTTCCCGGTGGTTGACAATCAGTTGGGCGGCGGCACAACCCGGGCGTGGGGAACCGTCGGGTTCCGCAGTTCCACCACATTCTGGAAGGTGTATCCGGATGTGAAGTCAGATTTGCTGGATGTTGATCAGTTGCGGCATATCATTGAACCGGAGGTCAGCATGTTTGCCACCGGTGCCAATGTGCAACAGGGTTATCTGCAACCCTTTGACCGCAATGTGGAAGGCATTACTGATGCCAGTGGTGCGGAATTCGCGTTGCGTCAAACTCTGCAAACCAAGCGTGGACGCAAAGGACACCGTCAGATTGTGGACTGGATCACCTTTAACGTGGCGGCGGACGTATTTTGGAACCATAATTTATCCGGGCCTTTTGATCCAAATAACCCGCAATATGCGGGGGCACCATTTTCCACCAGTGATTTTGGCAATCCGTTGATTGGCTACTATGACTGGAGCCGCCCGGAATTAAGCCAGATTGCCGACAGCATCAATGCTAACTTTTCATGGCGGATTGGCGCAAATGTCGAATTCCTGGCGGATGAAAGCTGGAATATTGATTTGCAGCAGCTTGAGCAGCTCGACTCGGGTGTGGAAGTGAATCAATCACCGAATTTAAGTTATTTCCTGGGTAATCGGTATATCCGGGCCGTTGATTCGGATCAGTGGACGGCGGCGATTTCCTATAAACTCACACGCAAATACACCATCGCCGCTTCGGAAAGCTACGATTTTGCGCTCAATCATAATGTCGCAACCGATTTTACCCTGGTACGTGAAATTCCGCGGTTTTATGTCGGAATAACCTTGGCCTATAATGCGGATACTGCCACCACTGCCGCCATGGTAAGCCTCTGGCCGGCCGGGTTCCCGCAGGCGGGCATTACCAATCAGCAGGCGTTGCAGACTATCGCGCCGTAAGGCATGTGGGAACCAGCGTGGGTTAATAATATATGGCTAATAAAAGCGCGATCGTTGGACTGCTTCTCACGGCTGGTTTGGCCGCCGGACCGGCTATGGCCGCGGGCGTTGATAACGGCATTATGCCCTTGCCGACGCCCAGCTTCGGTGCGGACAATCCCGCCAACGCGGAAGAAACAGGCACCATGATCCCATCTCTGGCGGCCTACCACGCACACAAGCAGGCGTGGCACATTACTACACTGTTTGGGTACTTCAATGATTACTGGTTTCGCTATCATGACGTAGCGCCCAACCGCCCCAATCTGCAAAATGTCACACAAATCAGTTTAAGCTTAAAAAAATGGGGATCAGTCTACCTGCGGACATTTGAAGATTATTCTTACGATATTCGCAATCCATACATCAATGCACTATCCCGGGGAATTGCCGGCAGACCTGTGGCGGGCGGCAACGTCGGATATGTTCCCTCCAGCAATTTTACAGAAGCCGATATTACCATTGGTTATCAATACGACATCATGGATATTTTTCGCTTTAATGCCGGGTACACCAATTATATTACCCCCATAAACCAGTATTTTGTGCCGTCCGGCGATCCGCTGGCTAACACGATCATCAGCCACGGGCAGGCCGACAGCCAGGAGGCATACATCCGCCTGAGTCTCAATGATGATCGTTATTTCGGTCAATTCGCGTTTCACCCGTTTGTCCTTGTGGGCTTTGATTATGATGGAGCTTACTACACCAGCGGGGCCGGGCAATACTTTGAAATCGGAATGAATCCGATTTTCGTGGTTCCGCATACCGGTGGCCTGACTATTTATTCGCCGTTGAGCGTATCATTTATCCATGATGAAAAGCGTCTGGATGTCAACCTGCGAAGCTATCGGGACGGCTATCTGGGCACGTTTGTCGGCACGATCCTGACCTATCCGCTCAACGGAATATTTCATATCCCCGCGGACCGCGGCCATTATGAAGTTGGAGCGGTGATCAATAGCATTTTTGCGGGATCACGTTATTCACAGCCCGCCGGGACTCACAGTGACGCGACCATTCTGGGGTTGTTCGTCCGCATGAGTTATTAAATTCTGGGGTTGTTCGTCCGCATGAGTTATTAAACGGTTTTTACTTCGGCAAGCGAATTCGGTTAATATAAAATAATGATTGCTCCATTGCAGGTTATTATTCTTCTCTTGATGGTCGCCGCATTTAATGCTGCTCCCCAGCGCCCGCCAATTCATCTTTCCCCGTTCATGGTCGTTCTGCTGGTGATACTGGCGCACGGCGCATTGCTGCTTCGGGGCCGGCGGCGCTTTGCGAGCCTGGATCAGCAACTGGGTAACGGCCGTACCTCAACTTTTGAGACCGCCGGCGCAATTCAAAAAACGCTCCGCCGTCTGACCGCATTTAACATCATGTTGCTGGCTGCGGATTTGTGGTTATTCGGGTTCGGCTACCTGGTTAAGTACCATTGGAATGCGCACCATATTC
>JAKATV010000089.1 GCA_021818565.1 Planctomycetota bacterium | reverse complement strand
TATTGAAGCCACGTTAATCTGGCAACAACCGCATCAGATGGCGTATGCCGAACTTTGCTATCAGGCCCATCCGAACAAGCGCACGTTGAATCTATATAAAGATCGGGTATTTGCCACGGCCGATTTTCTGGCGAGTTTTGCCTGCTGGTCCCAAAAGGCCGGACGCTATCAGCTGGGGCCGCCGGTTTACGATGCCGCGGAAATTTATGGTAATTTTGAGCAGCAGTGGAATCCGAACTTTGAAGTGGCCTATTGGCATTGGGCGTTGGGTATCGCCCAAACTTGGCGGAAACGCCTCGGCCTGCCTCCCAACCCGATTTGGGAACGTGTGCGACAATATCTGCCGCCACTGACCACCAACGAAGGTCTTTATGTGGCCGGTGCAACCGCCCGCAAAACCTTCACGCAACCCGGACTGGCGGTCTCACATCCCTGCCTGCTGGCACCACTGGGAATGCTTAACGGCGGCATGGTGAATCGCAACACCATGCGCCGTACCTTGGAAAAAGTTTTAAAGGTTTGGAATTGGCCCTCTACCTGGGGATGGGATTACCCGCTGATGGCCATGACCGCTGCGCGGCTGGGCCTGGGGGAACAGGCGATTGATATTCTGTTAATGCCGGAAGCGAAAAACACGTTTCTGCCCAATGGCCACAATTATCAGGGCGCAGGTTTGCCTTGCTACTTACCGGGAAATGGAGGACTGCTTTACGCCACCGCCCTGATGGCGGCGGGTTGGCCCGAGGCCCCGAGTCGCAGTGCCCCCGGCTTTCCTGATAATGGCCGGTGGACGGTGCGGTATGAGGGGCTTTGGCTGGCGCTGTAACGCTGGCAGTTAGCGGGAAAAAGCCTTTATACCGTCCCCAAGAGGACGAGTGGATACGAAATTTGTTTCTCAGGAGTCTTATCATGTGATTTCGGTTGCGTTCTGGTTCTCCAGGGTTTTTACGATTAGTCGATGAAGTCCGCGCGGTTACGGCGTTGGCGGCGGGCATGGGTATTCAAGGAGAATAAAAAATGGATCGAAGAGATTTTCTTAAAATCGGAGTTGGTTCTTTGACGGTCGGCGTGGTTGGCGATTCTCTGTTGGCCAATAATGTGCTGGCACCTGCAACCATCCCGGCACCGGCGGAGGCTCATAGTCCAAATGCCTTTAACGGTGTACCAGTACCGCGGTATACCCCGCGCCCGGTGATGGTTGCCGACGTGCAAGATCTGCTGAAAGTCAATCTCAACGGCACCTGGCAGTTTCATCCTTCGCCGGTGGCGCAATGGTGGAAGAATTCATCTTTGGCCGGGTTTAAGCCCATAGACGTTCCCGGCGAATGGGTCATGCAGGGCTTCACAGTGGCAGGGGGAACTGGTGCCGCTTACAGGCGGACGTTTTCAGTTCCAAAGCAATGGAAATCGCATCGCGTCAAACTCCGTTGCGATGGCATTTACAGTGATGCCACGGTGTGGATCAATGGACGGGAATCCGGACACCATCTTGGCGGCTTTACGCCTTTTGAGTTGGACATTACAGAATTGCTGACGTTTGGAGAATCCGAAACTATCGCTGTAACAGTCAAAGGGCACTCGCTGGCTGATACTCTGGCTAGCGCTTCATCGTATGCCCAGCATGATCTGGGCGGGATTACCCGAAAAATCTATCTGTTTGCCGTACCCGAGGTGAATATATCCGATGTGCATGTTGTGACGGTTCTGGATGCACAGGGCGACAGCGCTGAATTAACTGTGGATTTGGAACTCGCTAACGACGGCAACACGACCTCCGCCCCGGCGCAGGTGGCACTCGAAATCCGGACCCCCAATGGGCAAACAATCATGGGGGCCGCTCCAAGCGTTCAATTTGCTCCGATACCCGCCGGTGCCAGACGCCGTGGCGTAATACGCATCACACTGATTCAGCCGGTCAAATGGGATAATGAACATCCGTATCTTCATACCCTGCAAGCCACGCTGAATATCAAAGGGCAATCGGCTGAGACGGTGGCTATTCGCTTTGGCGTTCGGCAGGTGGAGGTTCGCGCGGGTCAGGTATTGGTGAATCGGCGGCCCGTGCGGTTACGCGGCGTATGCCGCCATGAGACCGATCCGCTGCGTGGCCGCTCTCTCTCCGAACCGACATGGCGGCAGGATGTGGAGTTGTTCCGGGCCGCCAACTGCAATGTGATACGTACATCCCATTATCCTCCGGCGGAGGAATTTATTGAGGCGTGCGATGAACTGGGCATGTTTGTTGAAGAGGAAGCGCCATTTTGCTGGGTGCAACAAGATGGGAACGCTCCCGGCGCACGGGCTTATACCATTCAGGCGGGAATGGAAATGGCTATGCGGGATCGCAATCATCCCTCTGTGATCCAATGGTCATTGGGCAACGAGTCCAATTGGTCTGAAAGTTTTCACCAGGAAGCGGTCGCTATTCGTCGTTTGGATGCGACGCGTCCGCTGGTATTCGAAGGCGGCAACCCGCAGCCGGCGCTACTGGATATTACCACATGGCATTACCCCAACTTTACTCCACCGCTGCCGACAGAGGCTTGGACGCCCGTGGCTGTGCCCAAGGCGCTCAGAAGCCTGGCCCCGCCGTATGCCGCAAACCGTCCCGACTTCTGTGGCGAATATTCTCACCTGAATTGCTATAACCGACGGGAGATCTTCACCGATCCGGGTCTGCGCGACTTCTGGGTGCTGGGGTTGACAATTATGTGGGATCTGCTGCGCACCAGCAAAAGTATTGAAGGGGGAACATTGTGGGCGGGAATTAACGACCTGTTCTTTCTGCCGCCGCGCGGGATTGCCTCCGGGTATGGCCCCTGGGGCGTTATTGATGGTTGGCGGAGGCCCAAGCCCGAATACTGGAATGTAAAAAAAGTTTATTCACCGTTGCGCATTGGCCGCAGCGCAGATGCGGATAAGCTGACCTTTGTTGTTGAAAACCGCAATAATTTTACCGATCTGTCGGAATATCAGTTCAAATGGTACATGGGAGGGCAATCGGGTATTGCCGTAGCTCATGGTCAACCCGGTCAAACCGGAACGCTGACGATTGAAGCCAGCGGCGAACCCACCGCCGATCATCCTCTGAAAATTGAGGCGTATGATCCGCGTGGTGTGATGGTGGATGTGGAGGCGTTTGCATCCCCGGCACAAGCATTGCCACATGTTCAACGAGCAGGACCCCAGTTTGCGATTAAACATGATGCCAGAATGTTCAGTATACGCTCGGGGTCTCTGGCCATCGATGTGGACCGACACACCGGGCAATTCCGGCATATCCATCGCCATGGAAGCCCGGTTCTTATCGGTGGTCCCACATTGTTAATGATGGAACAAGGGTCATACATAAACTGTGGACAAATATTAAATTCTCCCCCCGTGCTGGCGCTGGATGGGCGTTGCCGCGATTGGAAGGCGCAACAGGTAGACGTTACTAAAATCGCTGCGGGAGTTCAACTTCATATTGCGGGAACCTATCAGCAGGCCGTCGGCGCGTATACCATCGACATAACACCTTCCGGAATTATGAAGGTCAGCTACAATTTTGCCGTGAAGAAACCGATGACACTCTGGCAGCGTGGCCTGGTGTTTGATATTCCCGTGGCGATGGGCAATTTATCCTGGCGCAGAGAGGCACTGTGGTCAATTTATCCGCATGATCACATTGGGCGACCGGTGGGGCAGGCACCGGCTTTTTCCGCATCGCCTATATCAGATGCCTGGGGCAGTCGCAGTCGTCCGACATGGAGTTGGTCCGATGACAACACCACGCGCGGGAGCCATGATTTTAGGTCCACCAAGCGCAACATTCTGGAAGCGGCTCTGGGCGCTGATGGAAAGAACGCGGTACGTGTTCGCTCGGATGGCCATCAGCATGTGCGCTGCTGGGTGGCCCAGGATCGCGTACGCATATTAATTGCAGATTTTATTGATGATGGCTCTCCAACTTGCTGCACGCTGCGAATAATCCCCGCGGAACACCTGGCATCAGGAAGCGTGGTAAAGGGAACCGTCGAATTGGAAATCGGGTAGTGTTGATGCAGCGGCAGGAATTAGATTGTGATCGTTTACATTGACCAGTGTTTAGCAAGACTGCGTCCAGGAGAATCCAGTTGTTTATAAACACACTGCCGGCGGCCGTAGGAGCGATGCCATCGCATTCCGGCGCAATCATCCATCTTCATGGCATTGAAGATCGGA
>JAKATV010000132.1 GCA_021818565.1 Planctomycetota bacterium | reverse complement strand
ATATAATAAAAGCAATAGGCGTTCCGGGGTGGCGTTTATTATAATAAGCCTGTTTAAGCGGGCCATTGATGCGAATGGTTTGGGCTTAAATAGACTGTGAAGGATGGGTATGGACGCTCAAGCGGTGACCGTGTTACTGGCTCAATGCCAGGCGGGTGACAAAAGCGCCTGGGATGCGCTGGTGGATGCCTATTGGCAGCGATTGTATGGATTTGCATGGCGATCTACCAAAAATCGTGATTTGGCGCATGATCTGGTGCAGGAAACATTTTTACGGGTCGTGCAGAAGCTGGAACGCTACGATCACCGGGATAAGTTTGATGCGTGGCTTTTTCGCATACTCGTAAATTTAATCCGAGATCAAAGCCGCTCGCGCGTTCGCCGCCCCGTGCGATCAACCGTTGTAGACTCCAACACCGGGGCGGAAATAACGGACGACATGGCGGGCCGGACGGGGCATCCATCCGATCTGGTGCACCATCAGGAGGACGTGCAAAGGCTTTATGAAGCTCTGGAGCAACTTCCCGAAATAGATCGGCAGGTGCTGCTGCTGCGACATTACGGAGAAATGCCATTCAAAGACATTGCCAAAATGCTGCATTGCCCCTTGGGAACGGTTCTGGCAAGAGCCCATCGAGCCTTGGGGAAATTGCGCGTTACCATGGAGGTCAGTCATGAAGTCGAATAAATTTTCCCAAGCCTGCCTGCTGGATGTTTCTGGAGAATTAGGTGCTGAGGCCCGCGGGATTTTGCGCGATCACGTTGAAACCTATCCGGCGGCAATGCTTGAGTATGATCAGATACTGGTGCAATTTAAACAGCTCAATGCCTTGCCGCCGCTGGAATCGCACGTGGATCAAGTTTCCCTGGAGCGCATGAAGCAACAGGTAAAAGACACCATTCATGAGGCGGTCCATCAGCAGCAAAAAGCTGCGCGTTGGCGCATGATGCGCCGCTGGTTTTATCGCTCCATGTCCATGGCCTCCGGCATTGCTGCCGCCGCGGTTGTCATGGCCGGAATTTACATTGTCCGCCAGCACATACAGGCGCATCAGGCCCGTGTCATGGATGCCGAAAATACCTTTCAGGAAATGGCCGAAAGTCATTTGCCGTATCAAGCCAATACGCCCATTCGGCTGATTCGCTCACGCATTGAGCATTTAGGCGGCGGCAACCTATTTGATGCGCAAAGTGGCGCGGGCAGCGCGGGGATCATGCAGCTATTTAACGCGTTGGACAAAATCCCGATTTCCGGCACCGAAGATGGCGAATCACAGCCCGACAACATTCAGTAATAACCAGCAAGGATTTTTCGCATGATTTTGCGCTCTACTATCGGCCGACAAATGTCGGTTGCAGCTTTATTGGCCCTTTGCGTACTGGTCAGCCCTCATGCCGCGCTTTTCAGTGCAACAGCGTCAAAAGCACAGATACCTCCGCGCACAGTACGAAGCCTGCCCAAAGGCCAAATCGATCAGATTTTGGCCTTCCTAAAAAGCACCGAACCTGACGTTTTTCGTAAAGCGGAAATTCTCCGGCAATCTGATCCGAAACAATTTAACAAACTCATTGCCGAAGCGGCTCCTAACTTCGCCCGATTGGAGCGGCTTCGACAGACCGATCCCAGATTGCTCCACCTGACGCTGCTTGATCTGGCGGACACCCATGAATCCTTTAAACTCGCCGGCGAACTGCGCCAGCCCGGCCTGCCCCCATCCGCAGCGGAACTGCTGCGCGCGCGGCTCAAACAAGTGGTGACCGCACAGTTTGATCTGCGGCAAAAAATCCGCCTCCACGAACTGAATCAACTGGTCAAAAAAATTAACGAGTTAAAGGCCCAACTCAAGCGCCGGAAGGCGCAACAAGCCCAGATCATCAACCAACGCATCGCACAACTTATCGGCAAGCCGCCCAGCGTGAGTTGGTAAACCATCCTGACAAAACAGAACCTTACCTTGACGCGCTTAACCAGTACTTGGATAATCCCAGCCTGTGAAAATTCCGTCCGGCTCGTGGCTGCGGGAACTGAATTGGGACGCATTATCAGGCACCTCCATGGAGAGCATTACGCCATGGCAACTGTCACAAAAAAAGAAATCGTGGATCGCATCGCTGATGCCAATAAAGTCAATCGTGCTATCACTAAGCAAATTGTTCAGGCGTTCTTGGATGAGATCAGCGATTCTCTGATTCGCGGCAATCGCCTGGAGTTTCGCGACTTCGGCGTTTTTGAGGTGCGACAACGCGCCGAACACAAAGCCCAGAACCCCAAAACACTGCAGTCCATCACGGTGCCCGGGCGATTGCGGCTTCGCTTCAAAGCCAGCAGCACGCTGAAAAAGCGACTGGAAAATCGCACAGCTTCCAGCGGCATTAAACCGTCGGTGGCCGGCCGCGTAGTATCGTAACCCATCACGCCCCGGCCGACCCGACGGGATGCAAATTTTTCCCCGATCGCCGGCAGGGTCAAGTTGCATGCCGCCCGCGAATTATGCGATACACGTTACATGCAAAGCGGATGATTAAATCGGATCAGTATTTTCATGGATCACAAAGCCTCACCAACCACGCCGGCAATCCAACAATGGATCCACTCACTGACGGACGATCTCCATAAACGAAAACGCGATCATTTGTTTCGTAGATTGTCGGAAGTCAGCGGTGCCCAGGGCGCGGAACTGGTCATTGGCTCTAGACGGTATCTGCAATTCTGCACCAATAATTATCTGGGTCTGGCAGCCGATCCGGAAGTGCTTGATGCCGCCCGGGAGGCGATAGACCGATGGGGCTTTGGCTCGGGAGCATCGCGGCTGGTCGCTGGTTCCATGCAATCACACCATGAATTGGAAGCGGACCTGGCGGAATTCAAGCAGGCCGAGTCGGCACTGGTTTTTTCATCCGGCTATGCGGCCAATATGGCGGTGCTGACCTGTTTTACCACCCCGCGAGATCTGATTTTCTCCGATAAACTTAATCATGCCAGTCTGCTGGATGCCGCCGATGCCTCCGGCTGCAAGCACCGAACCTATCACCACAAGAATTACTCCCGTCTGGCCGAATTGCTTGATCGCATCTCACGCGCGGAAAGCCAGACAGCGCTGCCGGCCCATCATGCGGCTGCGGCAGGTTCCCAAGTCAATATGAATGAAACAATCTCCAACGAAATAAGTCGGTCATGGATTGTAACCGATACTGTTTTCTCCATGGACGGAGACTTGGCGGATTTGCGACAGTTAAGCCGCATCGCCCAATCGCATGGCGCGTTGCTGGTTACCGATGAGGCTCACGCCACGGGTGTTCTTGGGCCGGATGGACGCGGACTGGCGGCTCTGCAAAATGTAGAATCGGCGGTGGTGGTAAGCGTGGGGACACTGTCCAAGGCACTGGGGTCGGTGGGTGGTTTTGTCACCGGACCCCGGCCGGTCATTGATACATTGATTAACCGGTCCCGGCAATTCATTTACACCACCGCGTTGCCGGCGGTGTGCACGGCCGCGGCCCGTTGCGCATTAAATATTAGTCGCCGCGAGCCGCAGCGGCGGCAACGTGTGCTTTCCCTGGCACAGCACGTGCGAACCGAATTAATGGCCATGGGGTATCAAACGGGATCCTCGGAATCCCCGATTATTCCGGTGATGCTGGGATCAGCGCAGCACGCACTTGAGGCGGCAGCGGCCTTGCGTGAGCAAGGCATTTATATTCCCGCGATCCGCCCGCCCACCGTGGCTCCCAACACGGCCCGCCTGCGAATAAGCTTAATGGCGACACATTCTGATGCGCAAATTGAAGTTCTGCTAAGAGCCATGAAAACATTGCGCGATACCAATCTGGGTCCGATTTCATCATAATTATTCAATCTTAGCCGCCGAGTTGTCCGATAAATTATTGCAGAGGGGTTAGGACGGCAAAAACGCAAATACCATGCGGTTAATACCGGACCATGTGCGTTCGACCGGGCGGATATTGCGCGCGTAACGGAGTCATAATGATGATGACATTATTGTGGATTCTCTCGGCTCAGCCGCTGTTGTTCGCCCTTATTTTTGCATTTCGTACCTGGCGGTCTACCACGCGTATGAAAGCGAAACGCCGCATGAGCTGCCGCCCATCGCTGCCCATCAGCCGCGAAAATTACAGCACCCCCTTGGCTGCCGAATAAAGCAATGAAATTGCCAACCTGGGACGCGCTCAAAGGCATGTTACGG
>JAKATV010000530.1 GCA_021818565.1 Planctomycetota bacterium | reverse complement strand
GAACTGCATTATTGGTACGGTTATTCTGGTAGGCTTGGCCAGTGTTTTAGGTGTTCCGGTAGGCATGTTGTGCGGCATTTACATGGCGGAATATGCCGGCAAAGGGTGGTTTACTTACCTGGCCCAACTGGTCATGGATTTGCTGGCCGGCACACCAACTATTCTTCTGGGTGTAATTGCCTGGCAGTTGGTGGTTGTCCCCTTGCATCAGCAGTCCGGGTGGTCGGGGGCGCTGGCGCTGGCGTTTATTATGGTGCCAATTGTCGCACGGGCCAGTGAGGAAATGCTGCGGTTGGTGCCGCACCCGCATCGGGAAGCCTCGGCAGGCTTAGGTGCCTCCAAGGCCCAGACACTTTTTATGGTCATTCTGCCCGCCGCAAAAGCGGGAATTACCACGGGAATCATGCTGGGGATCGCCCGTGTCGCCGGCGAAACAGCACCGCTGCTATTTACCGCGTTGGGCAATGATCAGGCCGTGTATAACCCCAGTCAGCCCTATCCGTCATTGACGTTAAAGATATGGCAATACTCACAATCCGCCGAACCGGCCTGGCGTCATCAGGCTTGGACCGCCGTACTGGTGCTGGTCACCATGGTGCTGCTGTTTACCGCCGCCGTCCGCTTCACCGTCCGCGGAAGAAAAATCAGTTCCATCTGATTCCCCCGGCGTGGTGTGCTTACGCCGCGGAAGCCACCCGTTAGCCCGACGCGGAAGCATCGTGGCTGGATGCGAAACGCCGTGCACGCAATAGCCCTGCCGCGGCCCGACACGCGCCATGCCCATGGCACCGAGAAAACACATCATGTAATCAAATCCCATTTCCGCTGCCAACCCAACGCTCCCGCATTGAGCTATCGCTACGGTTACGGCAGGCGACGGATTGTGCAACTGAAATTGGCGGCCGCCGTCAGACTTGTAAAGTGAATCTGGGCCATGGAGTAAGCGGGCACGCGCAAGGTGTTCCAGCCTGAAGTTTCTTCCACCTGCGCGCCCTGGGCATTAAGAAAGCTGTACTGAAATTCCAGATACAATTCATCCGCCGTCACATTGCGCACCGGTATGACCACATCGAGCTGCCCATCCCCCACCCGGCTGACAATCGGTTCATTGACCAGTATTTTGCTCTGCAAGTTGTAGCTGGTCAGGTGCACCTGCGGAAATGGATTAAGCGTATTTTGGCCGGGAATCACCGGCCCCTGGCAGCCGGCCATGCCCAACAGACACATCAAGCAAAATGCCGCCAATACGCCGGTAGATGATACGCTTGTACGACCTTTGAATAACATCGCAACTGCTCCTTCATATCGACACCCTTACTGCGGTGCCGGTTCAATCGGGGTTTCGTTTACCGTTTTTACCTGGGTTTGTGTGGTTTGCGTCTGGATACGGGTGGTGGTTTTAATGCGCGTGGTGCGCAGCACCATCGGCCCGGTAATCTGTAAATCGACCGTGTTGTTCTGTAAATCCACCGCTTTAAGTCCCCGGGATACGCCAATTTCCTGTTTCAGGGCGGAATAAAAATCATCCGGAGCGCCATTGTATTCAATGGCCAATCGGCCATACGCGGTAGAGCTTGAACCCGTCATGCCCCGGTCAATGACCAGGCGCACGCCGGGAACTTTCTGCACAAAATGCTTAATGGCCAACACATCATCGATGCCGGCGGCATTATAAATTCGGACAATCAGCGGGTTGTACGCCGCCGCCCCGCCGCCCCAGATCGCCGCCAGCTTCTGCATGACCTTGTCCGCCAGATACCCTGTGTACATATTAATATTGGTCTTGCTGGCCGGCAGCGGCATATCCACATACGTTGCCGCCAGCACGCGCGCGTCCGTGGTGCTGACCGCCTGAGCTAAAAGCCGCACGGCGTTTCCAAAAGAGGCTTGTTGCGTGGGAGCCGCCTGAATTTCAATCAGCACATCGGTTTTAAGCTGGTGCTTTAACAGCGGCAGCACTTTGGGATCACCATTTTGCAGCCGCAGGAAGCTTTCCCGAGCCAGAACCTTTTGGGCCATCGAAGGGTCTTGAATATCCACCTGCCCATTGGCATTAAGATATTCAATCATGGAAATTTGGATGGCGTCAAAATCTTCATTGCCCAGATGAAATGTCGCGGCAGTGGCCCCGCCCTGTCCTAAAAGCACTTCCACCATAATACGCGGATCACGCTGTGCCTGATACGCCTGCACATACGCCGCCTCATCAGGCAGCGCCACATGCGTGCCATAAGGATTTCCTGTCACCGGCGCGCCATACGCATCCGGCGGCAACGGCTTGGAGTACGGTTGCGGCTGATACGCCGCCTGATCCTGCGGCGAGGGAATCGCAACATTTTGCAGCGGCTGCTGGCAACCCGCCAGCAATCCCGAAAACGCTAACGCCGCAACCGTTGCGCCAAGAATCCTGAAGCTTTTCATATTCCATGACCTCCAAAAGTTCTCCCGCCAAACCGCGGTAGCGGCTGGCCGGGGCAACTGGGGTATTTTAACAGTTAGAACGCACAGAGCCACCTGTTTGTTGCCACTCGTTGTATCTCACGGCAAATAAGACTAAACTCAACGTATCAGACCCTGTGGTTCAAGGTGCACAATGCTGCTGGAAAAAGTCATTGAACAAGGTAAGTCCCGCCCCAGGGAAATCGCCATTATTGATGATCGGCGAACTGTGACCTTCGGGCAATTGCGCCACGGCAGCAATCTGATGGCTGGGCATCTGGATAAACTCGCCGGGGATCAGGAACGTATCGGCCTGCTTTTACCGCAAAGCAGCGCCTTTGCCGTGGCCTTTGGCGGTGTGCGGTGGTCGTCGCGCGTGGCGGTACCGTTAAATTATCTTTTGCGTCCGCCCGAACTCATTGATATTTGCCGGGATGCCGGCGTGAAAACAGTTCTCACCATTCATTATTTTGATGAACTGGCCCAGGCGCTGCAGGCCGCGGGAATGCGGGTGGTGTTCATGGAAGAGCTATCGTTTAAGAAAATTCCCTGGCCGCGACGCCTGCCGCCGCGCAAGGCGGATGATCTGGCGGTGATTTTATATACCAGTGGCACCAGCAGTTCGCCCAAAGGCGTGATGCTGACCAGCGGCAACCTGGATTCCAACGCGGCCAACGCCATCGCCCATGCCCGATTCAACCGGCAGATGACATTTCTCGGCGTATTACCCATGTTTCACGCCCTGGGGTTGATGGCCGGGTTTTTAGTGCCACTTAGCCTGGGTTGCCGCGTGATTTATCAGGCCCGCTTCAGCCCGGCCGCGACGCTTGAGCTGATTATAAAAAATAACATTCAGGTCCTGGTGGCGGTCCCCACCATGTACGCTCTGCTGGCCAATTGTAAAAGTGTTTCCCGCGAAAGCATGGCCAGTGTCATGTATGCCATCAGCGGCGGCGAGCCGCTGCCGCTGGCTCTGCTGGAAAAGTATAAAACCGATTTCGGCATTGATATGCTCGAAGGCTTCGGATTAACGGAAACCTCTCCCATGGTCAGCTTCTGCCTGCCCTGGGCGCACAAGCCCGGCAGCGTCGGCAAACCTCTGCCGAATGTGGAACTGCGCATCGTTGATGAAATGGACAAGCCGCTGGGGCCGAATCAGGACGGAGAACTATGGGTCCGCGGGCAAAATGTCATGAAAGGCTATTTGAACAAACCCGCCGAAACCGCTGCCGTTCTCACCGCCGATGGATGGTTTAAAACCGGTGATATCGCCCGGGTTGATGCTGACGGATTTTTATTTATTACCGGGCGAAAAAAAGAATTGATCATCATGGCCGGTGAAAAAATTTCCCCATACGAAATTGAGGAAGTTATCCGCCGGCACCCGGCGGTGCTCCTGGCGGCGGTCATCGGCGTGAAAGACCCCCAGCGCGGCGAAGTGCCGGTAGCATTTATTCAACTTGAGTCGGGCCTCACCGAAAAACCCACCGCACAGGAAATTCGCATATTCGTCCGTCAGCGCGTGGCCCCCTACAAAACGCCCCGTGATATTTATTTCCTGGAAGACATGCCGCGATCCCCCACCGGAAAAATTCTAAAAAGATCGCTGCAAGTGCCGGAGGAGTTACAAGTCAGGAGTTAGCCTGACTTCCCCCAGCCATGAGCAAAAAGCATTGATTTACGGCCCTTCCGCGATAATGCACTTGCTACATTCAACCCGGTGCCCAAGTCGGCGGCTGCGTAAAGAGTTCCAGCAACCCCAGTTTACT
>JAKATV010000319.1 GCA_021818565.1 Planctomycetota bacterium | reverse complement strand
AATCTCTTTTCCACATCCGATGGCTAATCGGAACTCTTTACGCCGCCCGCCCGACATTCTACCACATCAGCAGCCACGTCAGTTTCTCAGCCCCAAAGTATACCCCAACCCCCCGCCCCCGCCACCAGCGCGCCGGTATCTCCAGAAAGATTTATAATTATGGAATGAATGTTGCGCATTTTGTATCGATATATTAACGTTCCACTGGCTCGGCGAGGCCAATTCTTCGCTATTGGGGCATGAGCGCAGAAAGTAGAGAGTTTGACCGCAGGAGTATCCATGGCTCGACGACAACACCTCTCCTGCCCCAGCCTTATTTGCTGCTCTATTTTCAACTTTCTACTTTCTCATCTCTCATCAGGCGCTATTGCGTACCGGCCACGAATCTTTAAACTACCGAACTTCAGGGTACTGGAAAGGCAGAAGACTATTTTGGCTACGGTTACAGAAACACAAATTCCCGGTTTTCCGATGCGGCGCGGCAAGGTACGCGATGTTTATGATCTTGGCACGCAATTGCTGATTGTGGCGACCGATCGCATCAGCGCCTTTGATGTCATTTTACCCACGCCCATACCGGAAAAGGGAATTATTCTCACGGCTTTAAGCAATTTCTGGTTCACACTTTTTGCGCCGCATATCAAGCACCATCTGCTGGCCACGCGCCCGGCGGAATTTCCCGCGGTGCTGCGACCCTTTCGCGCGCAATTGGCCGGGCGAACAGTGCTGGTGCGTAAAACCGCGGTGATACCCATTGAATGCGTGGTGCGCGGTTATATTGCCGGTGGCGGCTGGAAAGAATATCGGAAAACCGGTGCCATCTGCGGCGTCAAATTACCGCATGGTTTGATGCTGTCACAGCAATTGCCCACACCCATTTTCACACCCACCACCAAGGCCGAAAAGGGCCATGATGAAAGCATCACGTTCGATCAGGCATGCGATAAAGTTGGCCGCGAGTTGATGACGGAATTGCGCGACACCTCCATTAAGCTTTATAACCTTGCCGCGGAGGCGGCGCGCCTGCACGGCCTGATTGTGGCGGACACCAAATTTGAATTCGGCGTGGATCCAAAAACCGGACGCCCCATTCTTATTGATGAAGTCCTCACGCCGGATAGTTCGCGCTTCTGGCCGCTGGTGGATTACAAACCAGGACTCGAACAGATAAGCTTCGATAAGCAATACGTAAGGAATTATCTGGAAACATTAACCTGGAATAAACGCCCGCCCGGCCCCACCTTGCCGACGGAAGTAGTGCAGCAAACGCGTCGAAAATATCTGGAAGCCCTGAAACAACTCGCCGGCGATCACCTGGATCAGGTAAAGCACTGTCTGGATCAGCAGGATGTGCGTTTGGCCGGTCTGTAAAAGGCGGTCAGCGGGCCTGCCTCGCCAACGGCATGATGCCCAAGCGATTCGCCGAAGTAAATAGCGCATAACGCCCATGCGGATTAAATTGCAGCAACAGCCACAGGCGCAGCGTGGATTGCACTCTGGACGGTTGGTGGTGCAGCCAATTATAAAAGTCTCGGCCCCGACGTGGCTGCGCCGCAAGAAAAATTTGCCCATAAGCAAATAATGCGCTGTAACCGGTGGGAACCCCGGAAGCCCGCACCCCTGAAAGCCCGCTGGACGCCATGAACCCGCCTCGTGGCAACGTGGAGTTCACCGTAGCACGGGTTTGACTGGCCAGAATGGTAACATGGCGTGTCATGGAATAGGCCAATGCGGTTGTGTTGCCATGCAAACTGATAACCCCATGAAAGGCCAGCCACGCCCGCGCCGACCACGCCAGCGGCAGCGTGATGCCCCGCGTAGGGGGCGCGACCCATCCGGAGCCGTGCAACGCGCGATTTATGCCGATGGTCGTGCCAATGCGCACGGCTGCGGCCGGAAAATCAGTTTGCCATTGAAACGTGTTGTGGGCTGCGGCGGTGGTGGCTGTCAGAAAGCAAACTGCCGCAGCCGAAAGCAGCGCCACGCCGATAACAAGGCTTAATATAAAATACCATCCTCGTGGCACTGCCCAGCCCAGCAGAATCACCATCAGAATGGTTACCGGCCCGATGGCCCATGCGACCGTTTCCCATGACCTTGGCGCGTGTACCGGCGGCAATCGCATACGGGAAAGATGGGGGACAATCACCGGCGGGCCGTGGGAAAAACCATTAAGCCGCAGCGTCTTCCAGATCGCCAAACCGTGGGCGGATTTCCCGATGGTCCTCCAAGCGGAGGATGGCAAGAGTCTGCTCCGCCCGCCACCGATATAAACCAGACGCATTCCCAGACTCAGTAGCGCCATGACCCGCCGGGACGAAAGCTGCTGTGCAGTGGCCCCATTGAGCAATAACCATCGGCAAGATGCCACATTGAGCACGGGCGTACCGGCCAATTGGCGCCGGGAAAATAACACAGGCACTACCGGCTTGCCCAACGCCCGGGCCAATGCGGGGAGTTCCGACCTCATAGCGCGGGGAACCGCAAGCGATATTGCACCTTCGGCATGCGCTAAAGGCATGTCAACCTTAGCGCGCATTACCCGCAACAGCTCTCCAGAGCGAAAAAGCTTGACCACCACCGGCCACGCACCGCCCAACCCATCCGCCCCGGCGACATAAGCCAGCGGCATAAGAATATGTCGGCGATACACCGCCAGGCGGCGACGCACCATCGGCCCCCCACGGCGATCCTGTATTTCCACTGTAATATTGCCGCCCGAAAGCGGTGGTAGTATTAACCGCAATGTCGCCCATGAATTCACATGCGGAACCACCCCGCCGTCCAGGGCAATGCGCATCGGGCCTAGTGCCATGTTCCGGTCATAATTACGGGTTGACGGAGGGCCAAGGGGTTGTGGGCGCGAAGCGAGGAGGATTGCGTATGGATGCATACGTTGACGACGAGCGACAAAGCCCGCGGCCCCTTGGCCCCCGCCCGAAGGGTTGGCCTTAAACCGGCCATCTGCGGCGTCGCGTCGGCTCAAGGGGTTTACGAACCCGGTTCTCGCCGCCGGCTCCTTGCATCTGGCCGGTTTAAGGCCAATCAACCCGTAATTATGGCTGGAACAGGGCACTAGCGATCAACCGTCGCCATCAGCTTTTCGTTATAACGCGGCCCCGCCACTTTTCCTGGTGCCAGGGCACCGTCCAGAGCCTGCATTTGTGCGGGCGTAAGCGTGATGGCCGCGGCGGCCAGGTTTTCTTCCAGATATTTACGGCGTTTGGTGCCGGGGATCGGCACAATATCCTGGCCTTTGTGTAACAGCCACGCCAAGGCGATTTGGCCCCCAGTGGCATGTGTGGCGGCGGCGATGTGGTGCACGATCTGCACCGCGGCCATATTGGCATCATAATTGTGACCCTGATAGCGTGGATCATTGCGCCGAAAATCATCGGGCGGATATTCTTCCGCGCGCTTGACCACGCCAGTTAAAAAGCCTCGACCCAGGGGAGAAAACGGCACCAGGCCGATACCAAGCTCACGGAGAACCGGAATAATGTCCCCCTCCAAGTTCCGTTCCCA
Organism: Planctomycetota bacterium; assembly: GCA_021818565.1. GTDB lineage: Bacteria > Planctomycetota > Phycisphaerae > WQYP01 > WQYP01 > JAMDCX01. The sequence goes on along the minus strand of JAKATV010000319.1, from coordinate 687 downwards.
CAGCGAATATTCGCTCTGCAGCGCGGAAACCGGATGGACGGCGTGGGCGCGGCGAATCGTGGCGGTACCAGCCTCGGAAAGGCCGAAATACCGTACTTTGCCCTGTCTGACCAAATCCCCAACCGTGCGGGCCACGTCCTCAATGGGAACGTTGCGATCCACCCGATGCTGATAAAGCAGGTCGATGTGATCCGTCCGCAACCGTTTTAGTGAACCTTCCACAGCCTGCCGAATGTGCGCGGGTTGGCTGTTGGTTGCTCGGGCGTTTTTATTTTCTTGAATGTCGAACCCAAACTTGGTGGCGATGATAACTTTTTCACGCACGCCGGCGAGAGCGCGGCCCAGAAGCTCTTCATTGACATAGGGGCCATAGACTTCGGCGGTATCGAAAAATTACATCCCAAAGCGATGGCGCGATGAATCGTGGCAATCGACTCTTGTTCATCCGCCGCACCATAAGACTGGCTCATCCCCATACACCCCAGTCCGATTGCCGAGACCTCCAGGCCTTGCTTGCCGAGTTTGCGTGTGCTCAATGTCATAAATATCTCCTGCTAACCTACGAGCGTAACTGTTTACCGCTCCGCGGCGAATATTCGCAATAACGGCACTGGCGCGCTCGGGTAAGTGGTGGTATGCTTGATATCACCATGGATGGTGAAGTGCAAAAACATCGCAAACAACGGG
>JAKATV010000053.1 GCA_021818565.1 Planctomycetota bacterium | reverse complement strand
GGCCGTGGGCTTTGTCGCTCGTCGTCAATGTATGTTCCCATACACAATCCTCCTCGCTTCGCGCCCACAGCCCCCTGGCCCTCCGTCAATCCTAATATTTAGGCGTGACAGAGCACCAGTCGGGTATAATAGTGTGCCACAGGGTATCAGCGAAAGGATGGATCACAATGCGGACAAAACAGATAAAACGGATTTTTCCATTCATAGTCATGGGGATTGGAGCCATGATGCTGGGTGGCTGCGGCAGCTATTGGGAGGGCGGATATTGGCGGGGCGGCGTTGTGGTGCAGCAACCCGGTCCGTATGCCTATGAGTATTATTATGACCCGGAACTCCAGTCATATTATTGTTATTACCCCAGTTACGGTTGGCGCTATTGTCCTTCGCCACCACCGCCCGGAGCTGTATTCTGGCGTGGTCCGGCACCCCGGTTTTTGCCTCAACCGGCACCGGTTGTGGGATTCAATTATTATTTTGATCCGGATCGCCATGTGTATTATTACCGGGGACCGGATAATCATTGGCGCTATTATCCGGGACATCCGCCGCAGCAGGCGCGGTTCTGGCATGGTCCGCGTCCCGGTGGGCTGCCGCATCCGCCGCGGGGCGCTCCCGAACGGCGCGGCCCCGGGGGTGATCGCGGGCACCGCAGGCAAGATCAGCATTGATTCGCATTGATCCGGGGATCCGATTTGACGTATTATGTTATGAGCGCTTTGATGGCGGATTACGCACCGATACTGGCCTGGATTGACACTCAGCAACCGCGCATGGAAATGCTGGTCTCGCAATGGGCGGCCATCAATTCCGGCAGTAGCAACATCGCCGGTCTTAACCGCATGGCCGAAGTGCTGATGGATGTGTTTGCCGTATTAGGACAACCGGTTAATCGCGTCGCGCTGCCGCCGCGACAAATCGTTGGGGCCGATGGCCGCATGGCCGCGGATTCGCTGGGGTCGGTGTTGTCCATTAAGGCTCGTCCGCAACTGCCGTTGCAGGTATTGTTAGGGATTCATTTTGACACGGTGTACCCGGCGGACAGTCCATTTCAACAGGTGGAAAAGCCGACTCTGCAGACCCTCCGCGGTCCGGGAGTGGCGGACGCCAAAGGGGGTTTGGCTATTTTGCTGGTCGCGTTACAGGCGTTGGAGCGATCATCCGTGGCGGTCAACATCGGCTGGGAAGTGCTGCTGAATCCGGATGAGGAACTTGGCTCTCCCGGCTCGGCTTCGCTGTTTCTGGATGCGGCCAAAGGGAAAACTCTGGCGTTGCTTTTTGAACCAGCGTTGCCGGATGGCAGCCTGGTTGGGGCACGGAAAGGTTCAGGCAATTTTGTTTTTGTCGTAAGAGGGAAAGCGGCCCATGCCGGCAGGGACTTCTCCGCGGGCCGCAGTGCGACCGTCGCTTTGTCGCATATAATTCTGGCGGTAAATAAGCTTAATGATCGGCAACCGGACGTAACGGTGAACATTGGCCGCATCGAGGGTGGCGGAGCATTGAACATTGTGCCGGACCTGGCGATTGCCCGAGTCAACATCCGTTGTCGTTTGCCGCAACAACAACAGGAAATCCGTCAGCAGCTTGATGCCATTGTCAGACAGGCAGACCAGTTGGACGGTATCACCGTTGACCTGCACGGTGAATTTCATGCGCCGCCGAGAATTCTTGATGATGCGCATGCACGGTGGTTTAATCGCGCTGCCGAATGCTCAAGGCAACTTAATATGCCTGTCACCCGGCGTGAAAGCGGCGGTGCCTGCGATGGAAATCGTTTATCCGCGGCGGGGCTGCCGACGATTGACACATTGGGGCCGGTGGGTACCGGCATCCACAGTTCTGCCGAGCAGATCACTATTTCAACCCTGGCGCAGCGGGCGAAACTGACAGCATTGTTGCTGTTGAAGTTGGCGCATGGGGAGTTTGGAATACCGTAATCACTGCCTGGAGAACGCGTTGCCGTTTGCGACGGGCGGAAATGCACCGTGCCAACAAACCCCTTTCCGCGGAAAACTCAACGCTGCCGCATTGAGCTACGTTTCGGGGGCATTGGATATGGACGTGGTGCGCGGGAAATGAAAAACGATGCGGAGTTCGCCAAATGGGAAAAAATTGTGTAATATTCTGTGCGGGCAGGAGTGACACGATGAGGTAAAAGGACTTCGCATGGCAGATTCAATTCAACTTTCCCTTGATGGAAAAACCTACCAATATCCCCTGGTCACGGGAACCGAACATGAACGCGGTATTGATATCAGTCGCCTGCGATCGGATACGGGTTTGATCACGCTGGATCCCGGCTACGGCAACACCGGGTCGTGTCAAAGTGCGATTACCTATATTGATGGGGACAAGGGTATTTTGCGGTATCGGGGCATTCCCATTGAGGAATTTGCCAATCATCCGAATTTTATTGAAGTTGCCTGGCTGCTGATTTTTGGCCGCCTGCCAAATAATGCGGAAAAAGACCGATTCAGCGATCGTCTCACCGCCAATGCCCACCTGCATGAAGCGATGAAGCATACGTTTGAAGGATTCCCCATTACCGCGCCGCCGATGGCTATTACTTCGGCCATGATTAACACGCTGGGATGTTTTCACTCGGAACTATATTCACTGGATGATGAAGTATTGCTGGAAGAGGCCGCCGCGCGGCTGATCAGCAAAATCAGAACCATCGCGGCTTTCACCTATCGGCGTGTTAATGGTTTACCCTACATTTATGCGGATCCCAAATTACGGTATTGCGCCAATTTTCTGCACATGATGTTCTCCATGCCGTATCAACAGCATCTGGTGGATCAGGAAATTGAAGATGCGCTGAATTTAATTTTTATTCTCCACGCGGATCATGAACAAAACTGCTCCACAAGCACGGTGCGCATGGTGGGCAGCAGCAAGGCTAATTTGTTTGCCAGTTGTGCCGCGGGCGTGTGCGCTTTATGGGGGCCGCTGCACGGCGGAGCCAATGTGGAAGTGCTGGACATGCTGGAGAAAATTCATGCCGGCGGCATGACGGCGGAAAAATATATTGAGCTATCCAAAAAGAAGGATAATAACATCCGTCTGATGGGTTTTGGTCATCGGGTGTATAAAAATTATGACCCACGGGCCAAAATGCTGCAAAGCGTTTGTGAGCGCGTGCTGAAGAAACTTAATGTCAAAGACCCGCTTTTGGACATTGCCCGGAAGCTCGAAGAGCTGGCTCTCAAGGATGAGTATTTTGTCGCCCGAAAACTGTATCCCAATGTCGATTTTTACAGCGGCATGATTATGCGGGCGATGGGCATTCCAACCAATATGTTTACGGTGCTCTTCGCCATCGGGCGACTGCCGGGATGGATCGCCCATTGGAAGGAACAGCATGATGATCCGGCATCCAAAATCGCGCGGCCCCGGCAGATATATACGGGTCCGGTGGATCGCCACTATGTGCCTCTGGATCAGCGTTAATTCAGACCGGCACCCGGGGTAATATTTTCATAAGCGTGCGGCGCGTATGAGCAGCATTGAATTACCCATGCGTCACCACAGCCCGGCTGCCCCGCGGTCACCGTTGCGCCTGGCGCTGGACCGCTTTTTAGCCAATCGTCTGGCGGTTGTGGGATTTATTGGCTTGTGCTTCTTTGTGCTGGCCTGCTACGGATCATTGCCCTGGACACTGCATGCCTTCAATCATCAGGACCTCCGGCAGGCGCTGGAGCCGCCGTCGTGGCAGCATTGGATGGGCACCGATACGCTGGGGCGGGATTTGCTTTCGCGGTTTTTGCTGGGCGGAGCCATTTCTCTGCTCATTGGGATATTTTCGGCGCTGGTTGCGGTGGGAATTGGTTTAACTGTCGGGCTGGTTTCCGGATATGTGGGCGGCCGGCTCGATGCGCTGCTGATGCGCGGCGTGGATGTGCTCTATGGCTTACCGTACATACTGCTGGTGATTCTGCTGCGGGTGGCCCTGGTAGACCGGATCTCGCATTTTTTCAACGCCCTGGCATTGCCGCACGCGCAGGGCCTGGCGGGAATTGTGGTGTTGCTGGTGGGCATCGGGGGTGTAAGCTGGCTGACCATGGCGCGGGTGATTCGCAGCCAGACTATGAGCCTGGTCAATCAGCCGTATGTGGAAGCGGCGCGCGCTACCGGTGCCAAACCATCGCGCATTTTGCTGCGGCATATCCTGCCCAATCTGATCGGTTCGGTCGCGGTGTATGCCGCTCTGACCGTGCCCAATGC
>JAKATV010000311.1 GCA_021818565.1 Planctomycetota bacterium | reverse complement strand
AGTCATAGTGGCCACTATAATATCACAATCAAATTTAATGTCAAGCACTACATCAACATTAATACAATATTTTAGTGGCTACACGCAAAAGCGAAAAACGAACTTAAGCTATTGTAAATAAAAGAGTTACGTAAAAACGATGCTGGAACATCCGTTGCAACGATTGTTTGCGTCCCCTTGACCAGTAATCTCAAATGGGCCGCAGCTCCCGGAAATGTTCAACTTCCGGCCTCGGTTTCAGGCCTGCCCAAAGATTCCGTAGCCAATGTGTCCCAGATCGTCAGTCTCGACAGGGGCCTCCTATCGGAACGAACCGGCAGGTTGTCGCGCTCGAAAATGGACATGGTGCTGACGGGAATTGATATCGTTCTTGGCCGGTAGGTGGATAGGCGACACCGGCCGCCATTTGGACAACCTCATGAGAACCGATCCGGGTAACCGCCGCGTTGCAATCCTCGCGAGCCGGGATGATTTTAGCACCCTGTGACGCGGCACTTTGCAACTTTTTGGAATCACTCCATCAGCAGATCAATTAGCGTAGAGGAACGCGGTTTTTCCACGAGGCGCATGCAAAATCCGCCGCACGATTGCATGAGGTGCGGCGACCTTTAAAATATGCCGCAACCAACGCGAAACCGTAACGCAGGCATCTTGCCTGCATGGGCAGGCGGGACGCCTCCGCCACACGACGGCACTTTTGACGAAGGGACGAAGCCGCAATGAAAGCCAAACGTAACGCAGGCATCTTGCCTGCATGGGCAGGCGGGACGCCTGCGTTACGGAGCAATCCGCTTTAGAAACGGGGTTGGCATTCGCGCGGCTATTTGCCACACTGGGACCCCGGAAATCGGCCTGTCCATGTGGTTTTGCGCCTGCACGACAGCCTGCCACAGTCTCTCTTGGCGCGGTGGGAAGAGGAACTTCGCAGTACGCCTGATGCAACAGACCAGCGTCGCCGGCGCATTGAAGCCGCACTGGATCAGGGCATCGGCAAGTGTTGGTTGGGGCACTCCCCCATTGCCCGCATCGTCGCCGAGGCTTTAGCTCATTTCGATGGACATCGCTACCAGCTCCATGCGTGGGTTATCATGCCCAATCATGTACACGTTCTGATATCTACCGTAGGCCCCGCATCCCTTGCGGAGATCGAGCATTCATGGAAGTCTTATACCGCCAAGCAAGCCAATGGACTGCTCGCCCGCAGTGGGCAGTTCTGGCAGAAGGAATGCTATGACCGCGTTATGCGCAGCCAGCGCGAGATGGCGGAAACCAAGGTATACATAGAAGCCAACCCAGTGGTGGCTGGTCTCTGCGAGAGTATATTCGACTGGCCATGGACCAGCGCGGCACGCAACGGCGGAGACAGCGGCGAGAAAAGCCCGTAACGCAGGCATCTTGCCTGCACCGGCAGGCGGGACGCCTGCGGTACATGAGCCGCCACCGCGTGGATAAGTTAAATCCTGGTCGAATGGCCACCGATTAACCTCATCGGAAAGCCCCCGAGAATCGCCTTTGTATTTACGGGGATTTTCCGAGCTTCCTTGCGGACTTATTGCGACATCACGATTCGGGTGTTTGGCCGGGCGATGGTCCTTCGGAGGCCGCCGCAGGTGCCGTTGGCGCGGAGGTTTCCAGAAGTGGAAGTTCGGCGGGGTTGGCCGGCACCGTGGCGGCCACGGCCAGTTTTGCCTGAACTTCGTGCGTGCGGGTGGTCATATCGGCTAGCAGTCGTTGGAATTTCTCCGCGCGCATGATTCCGCTAAGGTGCACTTTGGATCCGGCGCGGCTCACGACAATGTGCCGCCGCCCCCGTTCCAGTGCTATAAAAAACAGTACCGCCGTGAATGCGGCCAGCAGCAATACCACCACCACGAACCCCTCGGAAAAGCTGTCGCCGTGCCGCATGTTACTTAGGGTGGTCAATCCAGCAATCAGTAACAGCAAGGTCAGGGAAATCAACCCCAGCAACCGGGCGGTCGCGGGACCTACCCAATGGAGGATATAGTCGACCTGATCAAAGGGAATCCGACGGATTCGATCTTTGGTGTATTGGTGATCCAGCAAGATCAGGGCATCATCATCCACAATCGCTGTGGTGCGCTGAAACAGGGTGAAAAAGCGGAATTGTTCGCGTTTGGCCATTGTAAAAAATCCTTATCTGGGAGCCGGTCCGAGTAATCGCCGGGTCGCGGCCATTACTCGGACCGGCTCCTGGCGGCGTTACGGCCTGCCATGAAACACGGTAACACTGCCATGAAATCGGCCAACGAAAAACATCGTCACCGCCAGCGCCAGCCATCCCGCTAAAACGAGGGAAATCAGCACTGCGGCGGTGACAATACGCCCTTTCCCCACCAGATCATGGTACAGGGCATTTTCCCGGCGCATTTTCGCCATTTTGCCGCATTGTACATATCCGTACACCGCCCAGAGCGGAAAAAGAATAAAGACCACCGCATCGGCGTAGGGAATAAACAGCGCTACTAGAATATTATTTACCACCCGATCCGGGCGCGGCAAGTAGTGGCTGACAATTTCCTCCGCCGCCTTTTTGCCGGCCTTACTCTCGAGATATTGCACGCTGTAGGATTTCCCTTTGATCTCCACAGCGCACAACGCACAGATAAAATTGCCCGTGCCCTGGCAGACGGTTGTCGCTTTTTTGCTCGGATGGTAAACGCACAGAGCATCCTCGCTCATCGCCAGTTCAGGGCCATGGATAACCGGAGTAATGGGATTAAATAATTCACCACTTACGCGCATGCGGCAGGTGTTGCAATCAAATGTCCCATTGGCCGCCAGAGTCAGAACTCCGCGGCATTGTGGGCCGGGGCACGGAATCATCCGCGGTTGCATCGGTTGATTCAGCGGCATCTGATCGCGCACGACCTGCGTCATATTTATGCTCCTTTCCATCCATCCTGCAAAATCAGGGCAATATTTATGATGGTCTGTTCATCACTTAAATAATCGTTCTTATCATCCAGGCCTAAAAGCCGCCGACAATGCGCCGCCAGATCAGCAAACATGCGTTCGCGCACGGGTGTATCGAGTTGATCGCGCCGCAGGGTCAGGTCGATGATCAGATCGCGTTCCGCCCGGCCAATACGGGTGATGATACGCGAGCGCAGGGCGGGATCAGTGCGAAAGCTGTTGTGCCGCGCTTCGCGGCGCACCACCGCTTTCGGCAAGCCGCTTTTTCGATCACGCACGACAATGGTATTGGCCGCCATATCCCCAAGTCGGCGGTGATGTGTATCGAAAAAGGCCGTTACGCCGCCGAGGAACATCAGCACCGGTAACATATCCACCGCGCGGATCAAATTACGAATAACAACATTGGTGATGGCAAGCCGCCCACCCGACGCATTCATTACACGGATGTGCATCGCGCGTTTGCCGGGGGTTTGCCCGGCCCAGAGCGCCTCAAATAAAATAAAATAACCCAGGAAGGTGGCGAAAATGATTAATAACAGCAGGACAATGCCGAACACTCCCGGCACGGCTGCACAAAAAAAAGCCGCGATGAAGATAAGAGCCACCATGGCAACCGTATCAATCAGGTAAGCAATAGCGCGCGTAAAAAGCCCGGCCAACTGATAACTGAAGCAGACTTGCTCAGGCGTTGTTACGCGATAACGCAGCATACGATTTACCTTTTACACATTATCCCTGATCACCCGCGTGCCACAGATTCTATCATGAAGTGTGCGCTGCATGCGCGTGTCGGCTAATGCCATCACGCCATCCAAAAGGAACCAAACCCATGACACATATATGCCCCAATTCAACAACGATTTATTGCCGGTAAGCATGCCAAGGAAAGTCGCGAGCAGCACCATAATCAGGCCGAACTGAAAAACGGCTGCCCGGAGAAACGCCTTGGTTTTGGAAATTGGCGTTCCGTCCAAGTTGACGACGCACAGATGCCCTGCCATTTTCCCCAAGGTTTTTCCTTTCCAGCCGTGTAAATTGCCGAAATAGAGAATATAGAGACATACTTCGATTGTCACGACCACTAATCCTAACGGTTGGTGTTCAAGGCGAATATATCTGCGAGGCTCCCAAAGACGCATGCCAACGGCGATCTCCACGATGAAACCCAATGCTCCAAGCAGCATCAGGTCGAGAAAAATACACCAAAACCTTGCCGCGGTTCCGGGGCGCAAAAGAACGCCAGGGGCGTCGGCCCCGGTCCGCAGGCGGTCCAGCAAAATCTGCTTGCCTTCCGCG
>JAKATV010000471.1 GCA_021818565.1 Planctomycetota bacterium | reverse complement strand
AAGCCCCATGGCGCGAGCTTTGGTGTACAGAAATTTGTAATAGGCATTGGGAATAACATTGCCCCAGCCTTGCGAATCTTCATTTTCCAATTGAACCATGATGACCGGCCCACCATGATTGATCTGACCCGCGGCGACAATCGGAAGGAGTTTATTAAAATATCCATTGACGGCGTTAAGAAATGGCTTATCGCCTTCCCGCACGGCAAGACCGGGAATAAAGCGAAGCCACACCGGCCAGCCGCCTTGACTCCATTCGCCGTCGCAATATGGACCCACGCGCAAGATGGCGTACATGCCGAGTTTGTGCACCAGTTTAAGGAATGCCGCCAGATTATGGCGACCCTTAAAATTAAATTGTCCCTGCCGCGGCTCCTGATAACTCCAGAAGATGTACGTTTCAACGGTATTAAATCCGGCACGTTTCATTTTCAACAGGCGGCCGGCCCACAGCGCCCGCGGAACTCGGGCATAGTGCATACTGCCCGAAGCAATAAATACCCGCTTGCCTTTGATGAGAAATCCTTTGCCATCAAAATTAATTGAGAATTTGGCGGCGGCGGTGGGCGGAAACATGCCGACATCTTCGGGGCCGAATGCGGCAATAGGCGACGCGATGATGCCAAGCAGGATCAAAGTCATGAATGCCAGGAGCGTGTATCCGCGGCAACGCCATCGCCTCATAAAAGCACAAAAGTGGTAATACGCCGTTCGCAAGACTGGTGCTCCCGCTAAGAGTCTGCCCGAGTTATCCGTCGGCATTGCGCTTAAACTCTATCCGGACAGATCGCCGCTGTCACTGGGAGCTATGCAAAGTTGCAAGTCGCCGACAGGCGGACTGATCAATCACCAGATGTACGGCGGCTGGAGAATGCCCGCGCTCGTCAAAAACGATCAGCGAATTACTACCGGCTTTAAGCCAGCATGACGGTATATACAAACCCATGGGCATAATGGGATCCACATAGCGGCCTAAATTGTGACCATTGATCCACATATATCCACCGCCCAGCCCATCCCACGCGGCGCGCAGCACCAAATGCAGCCCGTTCCGGTTCGGCTGATAGTTAAATGTTGCGCGATAAAATGTCGGCACACCGGCAGCGGCGGTAAAAGTGTTCCACCCGCCAGCCGGGTCAACCGAACCGATACCGCCGTGCATGCGCCAGTTTTCAATTAAACCGCCATTGGGCAACGCCGGACTCTGATCCCATTGACTTATGGAAACCGGCCCAAGCTTGATTATTTTGCCTGTGGGATTTTCAGTCAGTATTTCCAGGGTATTGGCCAAGGCACCGTTCCAGCCGCCGCCCAGCACAATATGCAGCAATCCGTTTGCAGGTGCCAGCAGGGTCACGCGGTGACCATTGAGGAACACCGCCGAATTTGCGGGTAAATGCTGTAAGTTCAGCACCAGTCGCGTGGCGGATACCGCGGGAAACACCATTTGAATCGCGTGTGTTCCCGGGGGACAATCCAACTGCTGATGCTGGACGGCTACTTTTTTCCATGCCGGCTTAAATTGGCCTCCGCCGATCGCGGAAAGGCCTTGCGCATAGGTCTGATGAACCGGTGCCATGGACCAGGATTTTATTTTCAGAAGCGACACGTGCGGTACACTTAGATGGACAGCACCCCATAAGCCACGGGCGTTGACGATGTTGTAGGGGCCGATCCAACCCCAGTTTTTCGGACGGCCCTCGTCAACGGTAAAAATTGCCAAGGTATTTGCACCCTGGTTGAGGTGAATATGGATCACCCGCGGCGATCCCGTCTGCACCAACTTGCCATTAACAAAAAATTCGCCGTAATTTTTTACAGGGTTCATGGTCATGATGTATCGGCCCGTGGACGGCGCAATAACTCGCGTGCGATACCATTCATACGCGCCGGGATAGTCATCCGCGCCCATGGGCTTGGGCTGGCGCACGCGGAGCCATTTTTTATCATCAAAGTTGACCTGTGCCGGCGCGGTAGCAACCCGCATTTGCCAGCCCTGCAATGCCGGCGTTTGAGCTTTCAGAAATGTCGCAGTTTTCTCCCCCGCCGTGCCGACGAAGGTAATGGGTGTTGCGGATGGGCCAAAAGCCACAGCGAAATGAATCCAACTGCCCGGCCGGTTTCGTATCTGCATAGTATAGCCGTGCGCCCCGGCAGTAATAGCACCGACATATTGTGGCCCGTAAAGCACCCACGGCATTTTGCCCCGATTGATAAACCAGGTGCGCCGGGCTGCCGAGAGATTTTCCGCCAGGACCCGCAGCGTTTGCCCCTGGGTTTTCAGCGTATAGACCTTCGGAGGCCCCGCAGCATATTGAATGTTTAATGCCAGCCTAGCGGGTTTACCGGCGAGTGTGTGAAATGCGCCCGCAATGGCCCCGGTGATCGGTGCGGTTGTCGTAACTTGTAACGCCCCCTGGGAACCGGTGGGACCAAACATGACCAGCGTGGTGGTTGAACCTTGTCGCAAAAACCCTAACGTCCGGCCATAAAGACGGCGAATGGTGATGAATTTGTTCAGCGGATAATTTACTACAATCGGTATAATTTCATTGGGTTTGATGGTCAGCGGCACGCCACCGCGGGGTGTGGTCCGCAGCGGGGCATTATTGTAGTTGGTCATAAATACCAGTGTCCCAAACGGACTTTTACGCGCATAGACGGCAGCGTGCGGAGCAAAGCCGCGGTATTGGGCGGTGGCGTTGTCGCTGTCCTCCAAAATCCGCTGAAAAGAACGGGCAAAATAATTGGCCGCTTTATAGGTGTAATAAAGAGGCCGCAAGTCTCCACCCTGACCAATCGGTGCGCCAAAATCATAGCTGGCACGCACCGTTGAGCAGTTCCAGTGAGAAAAATTTGTGCCCCCCACCGCCAGATAGGCGTCGTACCCGTTGCCCCCAAACGCGATAACCTTCCACATCGCTACATGCGTCAGCTTGGCCGGCCCGAACCAGCCGCCGTTGGCCTGCGGAGCAGTTCCATATTGTGTGAACCATCCGGTCCACATTTCCGTCGTGAACCACGGCGACGTGCGTGTTTTACTGCTCCAAGGCCCAACCCCGGCGGGACTAAAGCCATGGTGCATGCCGCTGAAAAACATCGGTACGTCAATGCCTTCTTGCAGCGCCTTGTGATACATGAATTTATAATATCTATTCGGCAACACCGCCCCCCACCCCTGCCGATCCTCATTTTCCATCTGCATCATAATCACCGGGCCGCCATGATTAATTTGATTGGCCGCGACAATCGGCAGCAATTTATCGAAATATTTTCCCAGTTGCTTGATAAATGGCGGATTGTATTCGCGGATGGCCAACCCGGGAATAAAACGCAGCCACACCGGAAAACCGCCGCTGTCCCACTCGCCGCAATCGTAAGGCCCCACCCGCAATATGGCGTAAAAGCCCATTTTTTTTACCAGCGTTAAAAATGCCTGCAGATTATGCCGGCCCTTAAAATCAAAGTGCCCCTTGCGCGGTTCCTGAAAATTCCAGAAAACATACGTTTGCACACAATTAAAGCCGGCCCGTTTCATTTTCAGCAGGCGATTGGCCCACAGCGCCCGCGGCACACGCGCATACGGCAAGCTGCCCGACGCAACGAAAACGCGTTTACCATGAATGATGAACCCTTTGCCGTCAAAGTTAATAAATGGTTTGGCGGCAGGCAACGGCGGAAACATGCCGGCATGCGCTCGGGGCGCAGCCACGCTAAGCAGCAGCACGGCAAAGGCCGCCGCCTGAAGAAATCCCAACGGTAATGAAATGATCCGTTTAATAGACTTAATATAGCTCATTTGCCGCAGCCGCACTCGCGAAACACCAAAATATATCATACCAACGCGCCAAAGCGTGCAATGTTGCGAAAGATGTTGTGAAAGATCAGCTTTTCCGGATTTCAGAAAAAAGTGGAACCGCAGAGCAAAACCCGGAATCGTCTGAAATAAGTTTTCGCCCGCGCGCGGCCGGATCCCGCCTGCTTCTGTCGTGTTTCCAATGCAGGCAAGATGCCTGCGGTACAATACATTGCATCGCCTACTTTTCCCATTGACGGCTGATCGGAGTAGAAATCGGCTCAGGCGTCCGGGATGTGAGTTTCCAATACAAACCGTTCTCATACCCGTTGGGGTGCGTGACACTTTACGCGGAAGGGGTTTGCTATAATGGGCGTTAGATGATCCACATTGGAGGTGGGTCGGTGTGATTTTCTCTTCAAGGAGGAATGTACCAT
>JAKATV010000524.1 GCA_021818565.1 Planctomycetota bacterium | reverse complement strand
ATCCGATTTCGCTGGTGGTCGTGGGACTGGCTAGCGCAACGGCCGAAACTCTGCATGTCTTGATAGACGGCCCGGCACCCTTATTTCACTTGCCGCCCTTACCGGCCCCTCAACTTGAGGCACTGTTGGGATATGCGGTCGTGGGACTTGCCGCGGGTTTATTCTCCGTGCTGCTGACGCGATGGCTTTACAAAATCGGCGACCTGTTCAAGGCTTGGGGCAATCGCTGGGGTGTGCATTGGGCCTGGTGGCCGGCGATTGCCGGCGTGGTTGTGGGAATCTGCGGACTTATCGACATGCGTTCAATGGGAATCGGGTTTATTAATATAAACTCCATGCTTTCCGGGGAAATGGCGATCCAGGCGGCCGGACTTCTGCTGGTAACGCGCTGCGTGGCATGGATCATATCGCTGGGCAGTGGAAACTCCGGGACCATCATCAGCCCTCTTTTTAACCTGGGGGCGGCACTGGGGATTCTGGTTGGAAGTTTGTTTGCGGTACTGTTTCCGCACGCGGGCATGAGCGTTGCGACCGCCGCGTTGGTTGGTATGGCGGCCGTGTTGGCGGGTGCCAGTTGGGCACCGATGACGGCGATTGTGTTTGCCTTTGAAACGACGCTGCAGCCCAATGGCCTGGCCCCGCTGGTCGTCGGATGCGCCGTTGCGTTTTTGGTATCCTGCGCATTGATGAAAGACAACATGCTCACGGAGAAATTCCTGCGACGGTCAGGTCGCGTCTTGCTGCAGCCACATGCGGATATTCTGGACCGTATGCTGGTTCGTGACGCCTGTTCGCGACACGTGGTATGTCTGCGGTCGGGACAGTCTGTGGCAGAAGTTCAATCGCTGGTCGCTAAGCATGGCGGCCCGTATGTCCATCACCTTTTTCCGGTTGTGGATCAGCAGGGGGGATTGTTGGGTGTGGCTGCTCTGCGCGATATTCTCAGCCATTCAATGAATCGCTCAGAGTCGATTATGGAAATAACCAGTCGTCCGCCCATCGTCATTCATCCCTATGAGTCCTTGCGTGATGCGGATAATTTGATGGCCAGGCATGGAATCGGCCACTTGGTGGTGGTGGATGCCGAAGATCCGCGCTTACTATTGGGTGTTATCACTCGTGCGGACATCTTGGCGGCCCAGCGACGTATCCGATAATTCGCCCGGAAGCAAGATGCCTGCTTACCGAGCGCGGGAATAACTCTGCAGGATGATTTTAAGGCCCGAAGCCGCAGCCGATCGTCAACGGCAGGAGCGGGGAAATATTTCCGGCCACATGCCGCGATGGGGGTTAAAACTCCGCAACGGCCGACTTATCTCGAACTGACGGGGTTCCGCAACCTCTCAGTGCTTTTATCACGATGGAGGATAACCTATTACATATTTACCGCCAATTTGCTCCCGACAACACCCAACGACATGCCGGCGGTCACGACGAATGGGAGCTTGGCATTGGCATGAACCACATCACTTTCTGGACAGATATCGCTCGTATATTTGTCATAATTTGCTTTTGCCCGCATCATCTATGGCTGCGGTGCGTTTGGCTAACTATGGCGGTGGCCTTGCACCGGCGGGCGGTAGAGTCCACAATCAGGAATTGATAATGTGCAGTGCAGGCGTTTTCCTGCAAGCGCGGAGAGGTAATGTCGCAAAACGCAGTTCAAAGTATCTCGGCGGATACACCGCTGCTGCAGGAATTTCCGCCCCTGCTGCGCAACCGTAATTTCTTTCTATTAATGAGTGGCTACGTGGTTTCCGTCATCGGAGATCGGGTACATTTCCTCGTGATGCTGGAACTGCTTTGCTACGTGGTGCTCAAACGCCATGTGGAATCCGCACAGCACGCGGCGCAGCTTAACTTAGCCATGTTTTTACCGTTTTTACTTCTGGCACCCCTGGGTGGGGCAATTTCCGATCGGTTGCCGCGCCGGTGGGTCATGATTTCCTGCGATCTGGTGCGCAGTATCATTGTCATTATCGCCCGAACCGTGCTGCTGGTGGCGGCATATCATAGCTCGCTTTCCACGCCGGCACTTCTGGTCATGCTTTTTGGATCAGAGATTATTCTTTCCTGTTTTGGAGAAATGTTTTCGCCGGCTCGCGCCGCCATTGTGCCGAATCTGGTGCATCCAAAGGAGCTATTGCAGGCCAATTCTTTTCTTTCGGTTGCCGGGACTATTTCCACACTTTTGGGCTTTATCCTTGGTGGATTATTGCTGAAATTCGGCTTGGAAATAGCCATGTACGTCGATGCCGGCACATACTGCCTGTCGGCGTTAGCGGTATTTTCCATGCGTATGCGCCCGGGGATGGATCGGCCTGAACCAGTGCGTGGTGGTAAACACAACAGTCTCCTTAAGGAACTAAAAACAGCTTTGGGCTATCTCAAAGTCCACAAACATCCGCTTCAGGCTATTTTGCTGGAATTGGCGTTTACTACCGCCAGCGCAGTGATACTCAACTGTATGCCCGCCATTGTTACGGCGCGCTTTGGTCTCTCCAATAGCGATTTTGCCTATTTTCTAGGCGTTGCCGGGATCGGCATGATTGTCGGGGCAGCCTTGGTCAGTAGAGCACGCAATGGAATTCCGAAAGAAATTGGAATCGGCTGGTCTACCGTAGCGATCGGCGTTGGACTGCTGATGGCGGCTTGGGCCGCTCATTGGGAAACATTTCTGGTCTGGCTGACCGTCGCGGCGATGTTCGGGGCTATCATGTTCATCACAGTTGATACCCTGCTGCAGCGCGTGGTACCGGATTACATCCGCGGACGAGTCATGGGGGCGCGCGATTTGATTACAACTTTCGGTTTGCTTGTGCCTACCGTGCCCATTGCATTCTGGAGAAATGTCGATTCCTATATCATGAATATCATTATTGGCACTGGCGTGGTAATCGCCATATTGGGCGTTGGGCTGCTGATCATTTATTACCGTCGGCAGCCACTTCCGGTTGGCTCGGCAATCGCGCGGCGACTGGCTGCGGTTTACATGGAATTGATTCATCGGTGGCGGCGGGGCAATGCGTGCCGCATTCCGGTAACCGGTCCGGCCATCGTCGCGGCGAATCATAACAGTCCATTGGATCCGCTCGCGGTGGGAATAGGAAGTCGGCGGCGTCTGGTGCGGTTTCTCATTGCGCGGGAAACGTACAATTTGCCGATATTGAAAAACTTTTTTTCCGCCTTAGGCTTTATCCCCGTTGATCTGTCCGAACGGGAAAGTACGGGCCTTGATGCGGCAATGCAACAGTTAAAACAGGGACATGTAGTTGGAATATTCCCTGAAGGAACCAGGGGCGACGGCAATAGCTTGCCTGGCGCGCACAATGGGGCGGCGATCCTGGCCTTGCGCAGTGGTGCTCCCGTCATTCCGGTATATATTACCGGTACACGGCCGCATGAGCGTGGTAAAAAAGAGTGGTTGCGTCCGGCGAAAGTCCGAGTGTTTTATGGCGCTCCACTTATATTTAGCGGTTTGGCCGAGCCACGCGAAAATCACGCTTTGTTAGCCGACATTTCAGGACAAATTATGGACGCGATTGCCCGACTGAAAGACCGGGCCGATGCGGCACTGGCGCAATCCGTGATCAAAGGTGAGCGATAACAGACATCAGGGGAAGAAAATGCCGTACCATTTAAGAATTTAAAGATTGGAACGATAATGAATTTGCGTCCACTTGGAAAATCAGGAATTAACATCACCCCGCTGATCTTAGGCACTTGGGCGATCGGGGGTTGGATGTGGGGCGGCAGCGATGAACAGCAGGCCATCAGCGCTATTCGAACGGCTCTGGATTCGGGTATAAACTGCATTGATACAGCAGCCATATATGCTCAGGGCTATAGCGAAGAGCTGGTTGGAAAAGCGATAAAAGATATTCCGCGGGATCGGGTCGTGCTGGCCACGAAATGCGGACGACGATGGGATGATCCGGAAGAGCAGGGTTCCAACCCCACTGAAACGGTGGATCGCAACGGTCTGCCCATTACCATTCGCAGCAATTCCAAGCCGGTGAGTATCATTTATGAATGTGAAGAGAGCCTGAAAAGATTGGGTACGTCCTACATCGACCTTTACCAGATACACTGGCCGGATGCTTCGACACCTATTGAGCAATCTCTCGCGGCAATGGACGCGTTGCGGCGCGCCGGCAAGATTCGCTCTGTGGGCGTAAGCAATTTCAATATCGACCTTCTGACAAAGGTGACTGCGGGCACGTTGGCCAGTGTGCAACCGCCGTACAGCCTGTTGCGCCGGGATATTGAAAAAGACATTCTTCCATTCTGCCGGGAACACGAGATCGCGGTGCTGGCCTATTCGCCTCTGGAGCGCGGCCTGCTTACCGGAACCGTTACCCCGGATCGAACGTTTTCGTTTGGGGATCATCGCTCCAAGCATAAATTATTTGACGCGCAGACGCGTAAAAAAGTGCTCGCCTCCCTGGAAAAAATCAGGCCGATTGCCGACAAATATGGAAAAAGTTTCGCGCAGATCGTGATCAACTGGACTATCCGGCAGCCGGGACTGACGGCCGCGATTGTAGGTGCCCGCAATCCTCAGCAGGCAAGCCACAATGCCGCGGCGATGATGTTTGAACTTACCGACGAGGAATTGCGGCAAGTCCGTGCGGCATTTGAATAATAATTTTACGCAGCTCAAAAGGATTTTCCCCGACATTGATTTACATTAACTGCCGCAGGCGTATATGATTCGCCCGGTTTGGTCCGAGGCGTTTTGGTATGAGCAAAGCAAGAAAGGAACCGCAGTGGTTGCGATTTGGCTCCGGTGAAGGATATTTCGACCGCAGCCATCGGCCCCTGCAATGCCTTATTTTTATTGCGCCGCTGCTGGTTATCTATCAGATTGGGGCGGTGCTGCACCCATGGAGTCCGGCGCACAGCCAATCCCATAATATTATTGCCTTTGAACTGATGCTGAATTTCTTCTCTCTGTTTGGAGCGGTGGGAAATTATTTGCCGCCCCTGGCCGTGGCGGCTATTCTGCTGGGCTGGCATGTTGCCCGGAAGGATCCCTTAAAATTTGAGCCGGGGCTTTATGTGGCCATGGCGGCGGAAAGCTTTCTCTGGGCGGTAGCGCTGGTCATTTTGTTTGTGGCCGTGGCGCACGGTGTCGCCATGCAGGCGCTTACGCATCCCGTGGAACACGCCATGACCCGACTCTCCTGGCAATCTCAGGTTGTCTTATCCATTGGCGCGGGAATATATGAAGAACTGCTGTTCCGCCTGGTTTTAATCACGGTGTTAAATATAATTCTTGTCGACTTGTTCGGGCTTTCGGTGGCAAAAGCCATTCCCGTCATTATTATTGCATCGGCAGTTTTATTTTCACTCTATCATTTTCTGGGAAATGAGCAGCCAACCTGGGGTGCCTTTGTCATCCGAACCATTGCCGGCATCTATTTTGCCGGGATTTTTATTTTCCGCGGCTTCGGTATTGATGTCGCTACACACGCCGGCTACGATCTGATGGTGGTAGGCCTTGATATTATGTCCCATCATCATGGATAACCTTTTGCCTGGTCAGAGAATTGGCGCGGGCAACTCACGAACGAGGCATGTGCCCAACTAATCGCGAC
Organism: Planctomycetota bacterium; assembly: GCA_021818565.1. Taxonomy (GTDB): domain Bacteria; phylum Planctomycetota; class Phycisphaerae; order WQYP01; family WQYP01; genus JAMDCX01. Next base: position 16,610 of record JAKATV010000524.1, on the reverse strand, counting down.
GGCTCGGAGCGTGCCGTGTGGCAGTCCGCATTTCGCGGTCAGCTCAACGCTGCCAAATTAACCTGGTAGCACACGCCCAATACCGGCACGAAAGCCGACCCTTAGCCCGACGCGGAAGCGTCGCGGTTTGATGCGGAACGCCGTCCCGGCAACAATCCATACCCCAATGCGGCAAACGCACTTTCAGATAACCGCATAGCCCGGCCCCACGCGGAAGCGTCGCGGTTTCACGCGACAGGCCATAAAGGAAAATATCTACAGTTATGCTTCAAAAAGCGGTTTGGCTCTGCCGGGCGGCAAAAAATATTGCCGTCAAGGCGGACAACAACGCTAATATCCACAGCACTACGGAAAAGTGAAAACTTTGAGTGCTCTGCATGGGTTGCCAACGCACTGCGGATGGAGCATTACCGGGAATTAGAGTTGCCGCAGGCCATGGGCATGGCTTAATCCGGCCCGTTGCCGGGAAGTATTCATTCGGTAGCCCGGGTGCCTGGATGCGGCCGATGATGGTCTCGCGTTGCCGTGCCGAATGGCTTGCCAACTGCGAGACGGTGGCGGAAAAAGCGTGAACATGTCGTGGCAATCCTGCACCATACTGTCCTGGCGCAATTTGCGGCAACGGAAGAATTAGAAGTTTTCCGTTCTGTTGTATTGCCGTGGCGTTTAAGTGAAGCTGATTGCAGAATTTCCCTCGGCTGGCGGCGCGTACCGCGAGAAACCAGCGGCCATTTCTGCGCTGAGCGGTAATATGAAAATCCGGATTGCCACGCGGAGCCTTGACCATGTTAAGCAAGGAGGTATATAGAATACGTGCCGGAGTGGAATTGTCGGAAAAGCAAATCGCCCCCACTTGCCCCAAACCGCGCCGCCAAAGTGCCGCCAGCGGATATTGCCCGCCGTGTGCCACAAGCGTCGCTCGTCGCTTAAGATAAACGCGGTCCCACAAATTAGTTCGGCTCTGAAGGCCGAATACCCGGGACTTCCATGCGATCTCCACTCTGTTGGGTGTTCCCTGAATTCTTCGTTGGATCAACATTCGCAAAACGCGGCCCCATTGGCTTAAGCGTTGCATCGGAAGTCGCGCGGTCCCGGTTGCCGCAATAAGCTGCTCGGTTGCACGACTACTGTGGCCCGGGGCAGCCACGGCGAATTCTACGGCGTGGCGCTCCAATAAGTCTTTCCACGCCGGTACGTTTAAGTGCGGTATACGGCCGTCCGTAACAACAATCAGAAGGGCCTTTTTTGTCAGCAATCTGCGTAATATTGGCAGCGCCGAATTCGGGCGCGTGGGGCCATTGGGAACAATTTTCGCCAGTAACTTCGCCAGCACGGGACGCACAGTTTGTACCTCGCCCGTGATGAGGCTTCGAGTCTGGCCGGAAAATAATAAGATGGTGATGTGATCCTTGGGCCTAAGTAGCTGTACCGCAGCGCAAACTGCGTGCGCCGCCAGGGCGAATCGCGTTACACCGGATGCGGTCGAGTTGCCTAACGACCCACTTACGTCCATCAAAAATAGGACATGCAGCGGTCGCGGGTGGGGCGGCACGCTGGATAGCGGCGAAAGGGTTTCAAGAATCGATGGCGTGTTACCCGCCCCCAGGGGTAAGCCGTAGCCACCGGGGCCAAAAGCATTGCGTGTACCGGCGATCAACAGGCCGCCGCCGATGTTTGTAACGTAAGCCGACAAGCGTTTTTGTATTTGCGGCCGCAAATCCGTAACCGGGACATTGTCCAGTACCACAGCCTGATAGCGTTCCAGCGTAGCCAGCGAAACCGGAAATTGCCCCGGCGGCAATATCTGGGAAATCCATCCAGGAACCAGCCCGGTTTTTCCTGACTGCTTAGGGGTAATAATTAGTACCCGCGGCAGGGCTGGTTCAGGAAGGAGAATTTCAGCACTGTTATCCCCCGGCCACAAATCATGATTCAATAATTTGACCGTGAAGGTTTGATGCCCGTGAAGAAGATCACGATCTATCGGCGGCAGCAGCACCATCTTTTCCTCCGAATTGTGGAATCGCACCGGCAACTGGGCCAGCACCTCCGAGCCGCAAATTTCCATCAGGCGGACTAAACCGGGGCCGGTGGATCGCAGCGTTACCTGTAATCGCGGCGACTGCAAAGTGTGCCCGCCTCCAAATACCCACCGTAAATCAGTAACGCCGACATCGGCCGATGTCGGCGCAATCACGGTAGCCGCGAGAGCCGCTTGCGGCACAGCCCATGGCGATGGTACGTGCCAGTCCAGCAGTCCGGTGGTAAAGATCCAAACGGGTGTTGATCCGGAAAATGCCAGCAGGCGTTTGGTGGAGGCGCGCCGGCGCGATACCTCATTTCGCGCAATCGGCCAATCCGGCACATTCTGCGGCAGCAGTTGGGTTGCCAAGACATGCGGTCGTGATGCAAATGTCACCAGGGTAATAGGCACCCCGCGGGGCGAATGCGCTGTAAGAAATCCGCGGAGCCAGCGCCCCTGACGCCAGGGAGCGGTAACCGCCGCCGGCGAATCATCCAGAGCCACGATGATCCGCTTGGCCGATGACGCAAAACGTGCCGCCGGTCCCGTTGCCGCCAGAATCGCGAATACCGCGGCAAGCAGAGGTAGTACCAAAGTATATAGTGTCCAAGCTTTTGTTTGCGATTTAGTAACGAAAAGCAGCGCAACCCCGAAAGGGGCAACGATTAATAGGCCCAGAAGCATGTATGGATAGTGCAATTCCAGCATGCTTACATCTTACCATCATCGCCACCATCAGACAGGGCAGACCGGTAGCGCTGCGGCTATTGCGACTGTCACGTCTGCGGGACAGGGGCGGTCGCTCCAGACATATCCGTATCCAATGCGTCCGCTGCGATCCAGCCGGACATCAGGGCCATCGGCATGCCAGGGCCAGGATGCGCCGAGCCACCGGCGAAATATAAACCCTGCACATCGCGGCTTCGATTAGCCGGTTTGAAGGCCCCATTGAATCGGCCATGACTGGCCAGGCCGTAGATAGCACCGTTCCACACATGATAGCGATCACGGATATCTTCCGGGGTCAATGCGCGCTGGCAAACAATTCGAGATTCCAGATCTTTCAATCCCGCCGTGCGTGCCAGCTTGTCAAATATAACGCGGCGATATTCCGGAAGAATCTTTTTCCAGTCCTGTCCCGGACGCAGGTAGGGCGTATGAACCAGAATGTATAAAGCCTCGCCGCCGCCGGGAGCTACTGACGCATCGCTGCCGGCCGGCGCGCAAAGATAGCACGTGGGGTCGGCGGCGGGGATGCCACGCTGATAGATGTCTTGGAATTCCTGTTCCGGATCGCGGGAAAATACAAAATCATGATGCGCTAGATGATCATACCGCTTGTTTAAGCCCAGATACAATACCACCCCTGAGCAGGCCGGCTCGTACCGGCGGCGCTTCTCAAATTTTTGGGCAGGCGCTTCAGGCAACAACTCTTTATGCGTCAAAACCACATCCGAGTTACTGATAACGGCGGATACGGAAAATTCCTTACCATTGGCGGTTACCACCGCAACCACCTGTTTTCCATCTGTCTTAATCCGTGCCACGGGGCAGTCGGTGTGAATATCAACGCCCAGCGTGCGGGATATCTTCTCCAGTGCTACCGGCACCGCGCGGGTGCCGCCGCGTGGGTACCAGATTCCTTCACTGATTTGCATATCCGCGATGCCCATGAGTACCGCCGGTGAAAGTGCCGGAGCTGAGCCTACATATTGCGTGAAGTGATCCACCATCTGGGCGATGCGCGGCTCATGGATCACAGAACGCACGGTGGCATGAAGCGTGCGACCGAGTTTCATGTTCATCAAATCCCGCAGGACGGAAATCTGCAGGCTTCCTTTGAAATCAAAGGTGTCGCGGATGGAACCGATGGATTTCCAGAAAAAATATTTATCCGACGCGTTGCGCATGAGTTTCGATTGCCGCAGCATTTCGGCATATTCCTGATCCACCGCTTGTCCAGGGGCAAAAGCGGCGAGATTGGCGGCCATACGTTGCGGATGATCCACGAGGTCCAAAACGCCCCCGTCGTCAAAAAAACAGCGCCACTGCGGATCCAGGCGAACCAGGTCCAAAGCGTCTTCAAGTTTTACACCCGCTTCAGAAAATATGCGGCGCAGGACAAAAGGCATAAGCAGAATTGTCGGCCCCATGTCAAAGCGGAATTTCCCGTCAGTATGCACCGCCGCTTTACCGCCCAACCAAGGATTTGTTTCAAAGAGCATCACGCGGTGACCGCGACCCGCCAGCGTACAAGCCGCCGCCAATCCGCCTAATCCACCGCCAATAATTCCAATGGGATGCTTGGTTGTATCTGCCATCAACATGGTATGTCTATGAGCCTCAATGAACAAACTTGCTTGGTAACACACTTAAGCTTCGCCGCTATTCCGGCATGAATTAAAGCGAGTCATATTTGTTTTCTCGTGATTTAATTGAACCCTCATCTTTTTCCTTGAGGGGGCCGGCAAAGCCCATGAATATGCGCAGCAGCGCCGCTAAAGAACGAATTCGAACCGCCGCATCCGCGCCATGCAGCAGGCGTAGTACCAGCAGCAATATCTGCTGATCATGCCGCTCCGGCTTGCGCAGGTGGGGCAGCGTGCGGCCCGTGCGTTCCACGACCACATTGGGCCAGGTCATGGCCAATAATCCCTCAGCCCCGCGCGTTGTGCCGTACCCGCTCTCGCCCCGCGCGGTAAAGGGAACCTCCGGATGAGCGGTGGGCGAAATAAGATCATTGATGACGATACATCCCGCATCAATGCGGCGCGCCAGGGCCCGTGCCGGTACCGCATCCCCAAAAATCGAAGCGCTAAGTCGCATGGGGCAGGCGTTATAAGCGGTAAGAGCCTCCAGCGTATCCGCAACCACCTGCACGCAGAGTACCGGTGCCATCACATCAGCGGACATAATAGGCATCTCGGAAGTGGTATGCATAAGAATCAGCGGCCCCAGTGGTTTGTCGCCGGATATTTTTCCCACCACCAGCCGTGCGCCGCGCGCCAACGCATCGCGCACCAGCGGCAGGAGTTTTTGCGTTGCCGCTTCGTTTAGCGGAGCCGGCTTACAATCGGAGAATCGGCGCAACAGCAGGTGCTCAAATTTCTCCAGCATGGAACGCACAATAATTACCCGGCGCGGCGCAATGCATGTGGCGCTGCCATTAAATTCCATGCCGAATTGCAGCAACGCAACCGCCCGATACAAATCCGCGCTGGACAATATAAACACCGCGTCCGATCCGGAAAGTTCCATAATTGCCGGATGCGGCGGCTTTTGGGCCATCGAAGTCACGATCGCTCGGCCCGCGGGAATCGATCCGGTGAGAATTAACTGATCCACGCCCAGATCAATGGCGTGATGTACCACTTCGGTGTCTTCCGGCAGAAGATGAATTAACGTTGGATCAATGCCGCTGGTCCGTAACAGGCTCACCAGCGCCACGGCCGCGCTGGTACCCCCAGTACCGGGTTTTAACAGTACGGCGTTGCCGGCCACCAGAGCCTGAAGCACCTGCACGCCAGGAAGAAATAACGGGTAGTTGGATGGACCGACAATCAGCACCAGTCCGTGCGGACGATGATCCACCGTAATGCGAATGCCGGAAAGCAGGGGAGAGCGGACGCGCGGGCGCAGAATTCTTTCCGCACGGCGCTGTAAAAACCGTGCGGCATTGGCCAAGGGAATAATTTCCGCGGCAATGCTTTGCACCTCCGTGCGATCGGGCAAATGGGATAACGCCTGAATAAAGCGGGCGGGAGACGCTGCCAGGCTCTGGCGAAATTTTGCGATGGCATACAGGCGATGCTCAAGGCTTTGCCGGCTCCACTGAATCTGTGAGGCGCGTGCCTGGGCCACACTAAGTTCCAGCGGTTGCGTGGCGTTACGACGGGCGGAAAATGGTTGGTCAACAGGTTCCATAAATCACCAATGCCCTCACACGGCCGCCGAAACAGCATTCGATTGCGCGCTTTTCGTATAGTCCATTCTACACTCTTTCATGGTCATCGCAGCGGCCAGTTGGTCCCATTGAGATTTTAATCCTAAATCTTCCAGGAGCAATCGCGAACTGATGCGCGCTGATTCATATATCACCGGCAGGCCGCTTCCGGGGTGCGTGCCGCCGCCAACCAGATAAATTCCGCCGGTTTCCTCAAAGCGATTATGCGGGCGAAAGTGCAGCATCTGCCTAAAGTCGTGTGCCAGATTAAACGTTGCTCCCCGGTATATAGCCATACGATTCTGCCAATCTTCCGGCGTCACCACACGTTCAAAGCGAATACGGGACTCAATATCTTTTAGTCCGAAACGCTCTAATTGCTGCAACATTCGCCGTCGGAAGGGAATCCTGGCTGATTTCCAGTCGATATGACTATGTTGATGCGACACCGGCGTCAATACATACAAGGTGCTGCAACCCGCCGGTGCTAAAGCGGGATCGGTGACGCACGCGTTCTGGATATAAAAAGACGGGTCTTCCGACAGCCGATGATCTTTTTCAATATCCTGAAGATTTTTGCGATAATCCTCGGCAAGAAAAATATTATGATGCAGTAAATTGGGGTAATGCCCCTCAATGCCCAGATACATCATAAAGGTAGAACAGGAGTAGCGGGCTTTTTCGATACGCTTATTGGTCCATCGACGGCGCAGCCCGTCCGGTATAAGCCGCGGAACGCTGGCACCAAAATCCGCGTTGATAACAACCGCGTCGGCGGGATAAGTGGCCCGATTGGTGCGAACGGCTTTGACCGCATTTCCGCTGAATATCAGCTCTTCCACCGGTTCGCCCAGACTAATTCGCACGCCGGAGGATTGCAGAAGTTCAGCCATGCGTTCACTCACGCATGCACACCCGCCTAACGGATGAAACACGCCGTGCTCGTATTCGAGAAATGATAAGATGGAAAATAACCCCGGGCAGCGGAACGGCGACATGCCCAGATATTTGGCCTGAAAACTGAAGGCCAGACGAATCCGAGGGTCAGAAAAATAACGCTGCAACTCGCGATCCAGCGAATTCCAAGGTCGCAGCATGGGCAGTAATTTCATCATGCGCTTGGTTACTACGTCGCGCCAACCGGAAAACGGGGATTGTAAACAGGGGGCAAACGCCGCAAGTTTGCTGCGATTGTCGCTCAGAAAGCGAGGCAGATTTTCCGCATCCCGAGGGGCTAATTCAGCCATGGCCGCCTGCATCTTGGCGACATCGCCCGTGGCGACAATTTCACCCTGTCCGGCAAAGGTCAGGCGATATTGCGGATCCAGTCGGCGCATCGGAACTTCGTGGAATAAATCATGCCCTGCCGCTGCAAAAATATCCTTGAGGATTTCCGGGTATAGAAAAAATGTCGGTCCCGCATCAAAACGGAATCCGTCACTTTCAATAGCGCTGGTCCGCCCGCCGACACGCTCCTGCCGTTCGAGTATCGTTACGTCCAGACCTGCTTTGGCCAATAGCATGGCCGAGGACAGCCCACCCGGTCCAGCGCCAATAATGACCACACGCTTCTGTTTGCCCATAAAGCGATCAAGCCTCCACGAAGTCCGGGTATTGTAGGCAGGCAATTCCCTGGCGGCTACCAGCCCCCGTTGCCTCTGCCCAACAATCTTTTACGCAAAAAATAACCCAGAAGATGAAAAGAGGCTAGTGCCCTGTTCCGGTTTCCAAAGCGACAATATCCGGTGTTTCGCATTGGAGATTTATCCGCATGGCGTTAAGATTATTTCAGTAGGATAGGAATTTGATGATGCCGGAATTGGAAACGCCTGTACACACTGCACCCGCGGATTTAATAACCTCAATCGACCAGTTGCGCACTGTGCTGCCCACCATTACGGATGCGATGGCTGCGACTATGACGGCGATTGCCCAACGGTATACCTTCCGGTTGCCGCGATTTTATGCTGAAAAAATTCTTCTTAATGATGTGAATGATCCCCTATGGGCTCTGGCGTTGCCTAATGCTGGGGAACTAAGCGATACCGGTGAAGAACGCTGGGATGCGTTTCAACTTGCTGATCGGGCTGTGAATCATCCGCGGTGGATTCAGAAATACCGTTATGAAGCGCTGCTGCGGGTAACGGATTTTTGCAGTGGCCTGTGCCGGTACTGCTATTTGAAGAATAGGGATGTTACGCCGGGGCGAATATCGCATCAGGAAATTGACGACATGTTTGATCAGGCGGAAACGTCGCCCAAGCGAAGTGAACTGCGTGAGATTATTTTAAGTGGCGGTGATCCCTTGGCCGTTCCACCCGCCGTGCTTGAGCACGTGGCCTTGCGGATGCAAAGGCTCAATAGAACCGTAGCACGTCGCATTACCGTTACCATTCACACCCGTGAGCCGGTCTGGTATCCACAGCGGATAATTGGTAACACGGCCTTGCATCAGGCATTGAAAAAATTATCGCCGTCGTCTTATATTCTGCATGTGGTGCATCCGCGCGAAGTCACAACCGAATTACACCAGGCGATGCTGGCGCTGACGGAACTGGCGGATTCCCGCCGCCCGCTGATGATGACTCAGCATCCGCTTTTTCGAGGCATCAACGATGATGCCTCAATAATTACAGATATGTATGACCGTATGGATTCCGGTCCGGTGGTGTTCAAACCGTATTATCTGATTCATCCATTTCCGGATGGCACCTTGCCCCAGCATCGCCTGACGTTGCCGGAAAGCCAGAAGATTCTGCGGGATCTGGCGTCCGCGCCCGGCACGCGCGTGCCTTTGCTGACTATCCCGACCCCCATGGGCAAATGTGTCATTGGCCCATACGAGCAACTGGTTGATCGCGGCGGTTATTATCTTCTGCATACCAAAGACGGTGTCCCGGTGCAATACGCTATTTCCCCGCACTATGATCCGGCTGAAACCAGAGTGCACATTCCGATTATGCCGGAAGTTCATCCCAGTGCGGCGGTATCAAAGGCCGGGTGACGGATGTTTCATGGCGGAAGGACCGCCTCTGGATCAAGGCCGAGCAGTTTTAATCGAAGCAGTGTTAGCGCCATCTGACTGCTCCGCAGGCGAATGCTCTGGCGGTCGCCGGAGAATTGGCAGTTCCGTACATAAATATCCCCATGTCCGTTCGGCCCGGCAATACCGATATACACCAGCCCCACGGGATTCTTCGGGTCATCGCTGACCGGACCGGCATTGCCCGTAACCGCAAGGGCCCAATGTGCTTCCGCCCGGCTCCGGGCCTGTTGCGCCATCGTGGCGGCCACTTCCCGGCTGACGGCTCCGTATTTTGTAATGACTTCAGGATCAACACCAATATCCGCCGATTTGCTTTCATCACTGTACGTGACCCAGCCACGCTTGAAACATGCGGAACTGCCGGGAACGTTAGTGAGCATCATCGCGATCCATCCGCCGGTGCAGCTTTCCGCGGTGGTGACGGTACTCTCCTGGCTTAGTAATGCCTGCACAACAACGGTTTCAAGAGCGACCTGATCCGCTGAAAAAATCAGTTCACCCAGCCTGTGACGCACCGTGTTGGCCATTGCCTCTATCATCGCACCGGCTTCCGCGGGCTTTCCCGTGGCGTAGATGCGAACGGAAACAATGCCGTCGTGAACGGTTGTGCCGACGGATGGATTTGCTCCGCGCTTCATGAGGTCGGCAATACGCGAGCCGATCCATGATTCGCCGGCACCACAGATATTAAGCGCCATGATCCGCCGCACGACGTTGCCCGCCGCCGCTTGCAGCAACGGTTTGTAGGACAGTTCAAACATCGCCTTCATTTCCTTGGGCACGCCTGGCATTACAAAGATTTGCGTGTTGCTCAGGCGGGCCATAATTCCCGGTGCTGTGCCACAGGAATTCTTGACACACGAGGCGCTAAGTGGTCGCATCGCCTGTAGCCGATTGTTCTCCGTCATGGTCCGATTGATCCGCCGAAAAAAGGCCTCCAAGTCGCTCAAGGCTACCTGATCCATTACCAGCGGTTCACCCATCGCCTCAGCCACAGCGCGGCGTGTGAGATCATCTTCTGTGGGACCTAATCCGCCGGAAATAAGCAGAATGTCGCATTGCGTAATGCTCTGCCTGATGGCCGCAGCAATTGCCGATTGATTATCGCCAATAGTCAGTTGCAACTGACAACTGATTCCCAACTCTGTGAGTTGCCGCCCCAGCCATGCGGCATTGCTGTTCATGGTTAGCCCCGAGGTAAGTTCATCGCCAATCGAAATGATAATCGCATTCATGGTTGTCTGGCCTTTCCGGTCCGTGGGTAAATTGTCGCCAATTATAAATACTTGGCAAACCGAATTATATTTTGCCCCCGGGAGCCTGTCCGACCAACCGCGCGTAAAAGTGGCCCTGGGCCGGATCGATGGCCAAATTAGTTTGCGGACAAACGGTTTTTATTTCCCATGGCGGCAGGGTTGGTGTTATCGTAGATGATAAGTGGTGCGACGATTGTTAATCGAGGAGTTTCCCATGCCGACTGAATCCAACAATTACGAGCATCATTTTGATATTCTCCACAACATGCAGGATGTTGTCCAGGATAATCTCGGTTACCTTTCACCCGTGGATAAAGCGTGGCAACCGACCGATTATTTACCAGATTTGTCGGCCTGCAACTGGCACCAGCAGGTACAGGATTTCCGCACTCCCGCGCAAAGCCTGTCCGATGAAACTCTGGTAGTACTCGTCGGAGACATGGTCACCGAAGAGGCTCTCCCAAGTTATTCTGTTTCTCTGAATCTTATCGCTCGCGATTATGAGGGGACAACACAAAAACCCTGGGCAAAATGGATGCGCGCCTGGAGTGCCGAGGAAAACCGCCATGGAGATTTGCTGAACGCCTATCTTCGGCTTACGGGGCGGGTGGATATGCGCAGCATCGAAGTGACCATTCATCATCTCATCGCCAATGGTTTTAATCCCAGGGCTTATCCTGATCCTTATAACGGATTGGTTTACACGTCATTTCAGGAACGGGCTACCCGGATTTCTCATAACAACGTCGCCAAAGTTGCCGCGGCACAAGGCGATCCGAACCTCGCCAAAATCTGCCTGCGTATTTCCGGTGACGAGGCCCGCCATGAAGCGTTTTATACCATCATGACCGGAAAAGTGATGGAGGCTGATCCGGAAGGCGGAATTTTGGCGTTTCGGGAAATGATGCGCGGCCTTATCGCCATGCCGGGCCGGTTGATGTACGATGGGAAAGATGCTGATTTGTTTGATCATTTTGCGGTGGTTGCCCAACGTATGGGGGTTTATACCGTCCATGATTATGCCGCCATTATCGAGCACCTGATCAAAACCTGGGACATCGCTTCGCGCTCGGTTTCCGGTGCCGCCGCAAAAGCGCAGGAGTATCTCTGCAAGCAGGCGGAGCGGTACCTTAGTCACGCTGATCGCATTGCTGATTTCCAAAGAGGTCTGCCGCCGGTAACCTTCAGTTGGATTCAGGGGCGCGCGGTTTAAATGGATGTAAGTCGGAAATCCGTTGCATGGACTATCGGCGAGCTGCTGCAGTGGACAACGGCGTATTTTACGCGCAGCGGCATTGATGAAGCTCGTCTTTCCGCGGAACTGTTACTGGCCCATAGCCTTAATTGCTCTCGCATGGCCCTTTACACGCGTTTTGAACAAATTCCTCCAGCCGAACACGTTGCAGTTTTCCGGGAAATGGTTAAAAAGCGGAAAGATCACACGCCGGTCGCGTACCTGATTGGAAAGGCTTGGTTCTACTCTCTGGAGTTTACGGTTACCCCGGATGTGTTGATTCCCCGGCCGGATACAGAAACCATCGTGGAGCAGGTGATTCGGCTGGCCCGGATGACACCTGCATGGGAAGCGCCGGAAATATTGGATATGTGCACCGGTAGCGGATGTATCGCCATCGCGCTGGCTAAAAACCTGCCCACAGCTCGGCTCACCGTATCGGATATCAGCCCTGCCGCTTTACGGATTGCGGAAAAAAATGCGGCCGCGCATGACCTTGCCGCCCGAATCCGCTTTCTTTCAGGGGATTTATTTGAACCCGTAGCCGCGATGTCTCCCCCGGTTAAATTTCATGCCATTGTTTGCAATCCTCCGTATATTGTCGCCAATAAAATTGCCGAGCTTATGCCGGAGGTTTCCCAGCATGAACCCAAGGTGGCGTTAAATGGGGGGGCGGATGGATTAGCTTTTTATCGTCGCCTGGCGACGCACGCCCCGGAATATTTATTGCCCGATGGAGCGCTCATTGTGGAGACGGCATTTGACCAATCGTCCGATGTTCAAGATATTTTACTGGCACAGAAGGACTTTCATGATAGCCGCATCGTCCGTGACGCGGCAGCCCATCCCCGGTGTGTACTGGTGAGAAAGTCCGCAGCCGGGTAATATTCGCGCTTATCGATTAAGCGCGTGGCGCGTGTAGCTTGGGTTTTATATATGGCCGTTGATTATTGTCGTTTTCCCGCGGATTTCACTTGGGGTGTCGCAACCGCAGCCTATCAGATCGAAGGTGCTGTGGCGGAGGATGGCCGGGGCCCCTCGGTTTGGGATACTTTTTGCCTTCGTCCGGGTGCGGTTTTCGCCGGGCAATCTGGTGCGACGGCCTGCGATCATTATCACCTGTATCGGCAGGATGTTGCGCTGATGAAGGCGTTGGGCGTCAAAGCGTATCGCTTTTCCGCCTCATGGCCGAGAATATTTCCCGAAGGAACCGGCGCAGTCAATCAGAAGGGCCTGGATTTTTATAAACGGCTGGTGGATGAACTGCGATCCGTGGGAATTCAGCCTTGGATGACCCTGATGCATTGGGACTTGCCACAGGCACTCGAAGACCGATATGGCGGATGGGAGTCTCGGCAATGCGCGGTGGATTTCGCGTCCTACGCCGAATTTATGGCCCGAAATCTCGGCGACCGCGTGGAGGGGATATTTACCATCAATGAATTTGTCTGTTTCCTGGATAAAGGTTATGGCTTTTCTGATGAGCCGTTTGCCCCCGGCAAGCAAACATCGGTTAAAGTATTGAACCAGGCTCGGCATCACGCGGTGCTCGGTCATGGAATGGCCGTTCAGGCCATCAACGCCGCAAGCAAATGTCGCGTGGGCCTGGCGGAAAATATTCCTAATTGCGCGCCGATTCTTGAAACGCCCGAACATATCAACGCGACGCGCAATGCTCTGCGTGAACGCTCCGGAATGTTTCTCACGCCGATTTTAGAAGGTGCATACCATCCAGCATATCTGGAAGCTCAGGGAGCCGACGCTCCTGTTTTCACCGAGGAGGATATGAAAACAATATCGTCCCCGATCGATTTTGTCGGGCTGAATCTTTACGCTCCCACGTATATCCGCCATGATCCGACCAAATCGTGCGGATACAGTGAGGTTGAATGCGGCCCGCATTATCCCCGCATGCATATGCCCTGGCTGACCATCGGGCCTTCAATTACCTATTGGGGGCCGCGTCTGGTTGCCGAACTGTGGAACGTCAAGGCGATTTTTATTACAGAAAACGGCTGCGCCTATCCTGATGCACCCGATGCGGACAATAAAATATGGGATACCGCCCGGGTAATGTATCTGCAGCAACATCTCATCAGCGCGCACCGGGCGGTCAGCGAAGGCTATGCGCTCAAGGGATACTTTCACTGGAGTCTGTTGGATAATTTTGAATGGGCCTGTGGCTATAGCAAACGCTTCGGCCTGCATTACGTTAATTACCAGACCATGGAACGCATCCCAAAATTGAGCGCCGAATTTTATTCGCAAGTGATCCGCCGAAACGCTCTGGGCTAAGGGGCCGGAGATTACAGTGGACAGAGATAGCTCAAATTTGAAATTTCAAATTTGAGATTCCAGCTTCCAGATTCGTCGCCTCTCGATGCGTTCAACATCGTGCTGTAAGATTCATGCCATGAATGTGTTGCCCATAGATACGTTTTTGCCGCAAATTATCTCCCTGCTTTCGCGGCAGCAGGCGCTGGTGCTTACCGCGGAACCCGGCGCGGGCAAAACCACGCGTGTTCCGCCCGCCCTCTTGGAGGCCGGAATTCTCTCCGCCGGCGCTCCACGTATTGTCGTCCTCCAGCCACGGCGCGTTGCGGCCAAGGCCGTCGCAGCGCGTATTGCTGAAGAACGCGGTTGGACCCTTGGCCATCAGGTCGGATACCAGGTGCGGATGGAGAAACTGGTCCGTGCGGATACAGCTTTGCGGATCATGACCGAGGGAATTCTGGCTCGCCAACTGTTGGATGACCCTTCCTTGGAACATATTGGTGCCGTGATATTGGATGAGTTTCATGAACGCAGTATTCACAGCGACCTGACCTTGGCCATGCTGCGGCAAGTGCAAAGGACGATTCGGCCGGACCTGCTGATTTTGGTCATGTCCGCCACGCTCGATGAGCAGAAAGTCGCACAGTATCTGGATAACGCACCGGTGCTAAGCGTGCCGGGGCGGCTCTATCCGGTGCGAACAATCTACCACCCCGGAAGCGAGGGACGACTGGAAGATCGTGTCATGTCTGCCGTGCGCGCGGCACTGGAACTGGAAAATACCGGACATATTCTCGTATTTCTCCCGGGGGCAATGGAGATTAATCGCTGTGCGGCCGTCGCCAGGACCTTGCCGCTGGCGGCGCACTACGCCATACGCACATTGTATGGTTCCATGCCGCTGGAGGCCCAGGTCAACGTGCTCAAAGCGTGCCCGCAACGCAAAATTATATTTTCCACCAATATCGCCGAAACATCCTTAACCATTGATGGCGTAAAAGTTGTCATTGATTCCGGGCTGGTGCGGCAGGCCAGTCTTGACGCACAGCGCGGCGTTGATCGACTTGATTTAATCCAAATCAGCAAAGCGTCTGCTGATCAACGCATGGGCCGCGCCGGCCGCACGGCACCCGGGGTATGCATCCGACTATGGCCGGAATTACAAACCAAACACCTCAAAGATTTCGAGATTCCCGAAATCAAGCGAGTTGATCTGGCGCAAAGTATTCTAACGCTCTATGCCTGGGACCGGCATGGCCCCGAGGGCTTTGAATTCTTTGAGTCCCCGCCGGCGCACCGCACGGAATCTGCGGTGGAATTATTGCGGGAGTTGGGTGCCTTAGAGCCGATATCCGATGGATTGCGGCTTACGGTGATTGGCAAAAAAATGTTGGACTTGCCGCTGCATCCGCGTCTGGGGCGGCTGATTCTCTTGGCTATGCACAGTGGCAAAAATGCCTTGGGCGCTTTGCTGGCGGCATTAATTTCCCAGCGCGATATTGTATCGTCGCGCAAGGATCAGCGGGGGGCGGGTGTCGGGGATTCGGATGTTTTGATCCGGGTCATGGCCTTGGCGGAGAAGGGTGCTCATGGTGCGTCCGTTACGATCGACGCAATGGGGGCCGCTCAGGTTCGTGCCGTGGCCAATGAGTTGGGGCGACTGATTGACGCTAAAATCGATTTTTCGCAGATTGCCGGGAGCACCAATTCTGCGGAGATTGGGCAATTGCTGCTGCGGGCTTACCCGGAACGCATTTGCCGCCGAAGGGAAACCGACGCTTCGCGGGCAGTCATGGTCGGTGGGGGCGGGGTACGTATGGGACCGGGATCGGTGGTACTTCGCGCTCCGTTATTTGTGGCGGTGGATATTTCCGTGTCTAACAGCCCCGGCGAGGCGATGGTGCATATTGCATCGGCTATAACCTATCAGCAACTGTTAAGCATGTATCCCGAATCCATCCGGGAGAAGAAAAGCATAGAGATTGCCGACGGGCGGATATTGGCTCATCGCAGGGTGTTGTACCGTGATCTGGTGCTGGAGGAATTTGTGGATTCCCAGCCTGATCCGGAAGAATTCCGGAAAGTCGCAATCGCATATATCGTGCAGCGAATGCCGGAATTTCTGCAACGCGATGCGGCCCTGCGCCGTTTAGCAGCGCGCCTGACCATGTTGCGAAAAGCGATGCCGGAACAACATATCCGTGACCTTAACCCCGTGGACCTGCTGTCGCTATTGGAATCCGGCTCGCTAAATCCGGCGGCATTGCGGAAGTTGATTGCTGGAGACGGCTTGGCTGCGGCCATTGAATCAAATTTGGATTACGCCGTAGCACGCTTACTGGCTGAAGCGGCACCGTCTCATCTGGCCCTGCCTAATGGCCGCTCCGCAGAGCTTGATTATCGTGACGATGGCACGCCAGTATTATCAGTGCGACTGCAGGATTTGTTTGGCTTTCAAGATACACCCCGCATTGCCGGCGGTCGCGTACCGGTGCTGCTGGAAATTCTCGGTCCTAACCATCGTCCGGTGCAAATAACCCATGATTTAGCCGGTTTCTGGTCCGGCAGTTACGCCCTGGTACGAAAAGACTTGCGGGCGCGATATCCTAAACACGCCTGGCCGGAAAATCCGGCGCAGGCGCAACCCGTGCTGCGGCGACACCGGAGAAATGGAAATTAAAGGTGTCGTGGCATTGTGGAATCGCCGCGGCTAGACACCACTATTTTACGCACTCCGGGCGCATAGAATAAATAGTCTCTTTTTGGAGCAATGTTTATGAAGGCATGGTTGTTGGAAAAACTCGGCGGCTTGGAAAATCTGCATCTGGGCGATG
>JAKATV010000009.1 GCA_021818565.1 Planctomycetota bacterium | reverse complement strand
AATCACCCCCACGCACGTAACCGAAGCAATCGGCTACCGCCTGCTGGACCGGAAGTATTAGGTAACAGGTGACAGGTTACCGATGTTACAGGTTACGGCAACACTGTCCCCTGTCCCCTGTAACCTGTAACCTCGCGGCCGCAGCCGCGCTACAGCTTCCGCGTGATCAGGGCCGGGTCCGAGGCGGGGCGGACTTTTAGTTTCATATTTTCCATGGTCTCCATGATCGTTTTCGCTATTAACGCGCGGCCGACCCATTTATGGTCCATGGGGATAATGTGCCACGGCGCTGTGGCTGTGCCGGTGTTGGCCAGCATCTGCTCATAGGCATTTTGGTAATCGTGCCAGAATTTGCGCTCCGCAAAATCATCTTCGCTTAATTTCCAGTGTTTGTCCGGACTTTTTTGCCTTTTCATGAGACGCGATGTCTGCTCCTCCTGGGAAATATGCAAAAAGAATTTCAACACGCAGATCCCCGCCTCCGTCAGATGCCGCTCAAAAGCATTAATAGAGGCATAGCGATTGGCCCATAAATGTTTTTCCCGCTGCAAATATTCCGGCAGAAGTTTGCCGGCGTGAACCCGCACAATCAGCACATCTTCATAATGCGAACGGTTAAATACGCCGATCTGCCCGCGCGCCGGAACGGCGGGGTAAATGCGCCATAAAAAATCATGTGCTTGCTCCGCGCTGCTGGGTTTGCCGAAACTTGTCACCCGTACTCCCGCGGGATTTACATGGTCAAAGACATGCCGGATTGTGCCGTCTTTCCCGGCCGTGTCCATTCCCTGTAGGATCACCAGCACGCCCCGGCGGCCATCGGTAAAAAGAAGTTCCTGCAAGGCTCCGATGCGTTGGGTATATGTTTCCGTGAGCGCTTCGGTTTTTGGTTTTCCGGGCAGGCCGCAGGTCGCATTGGTTTTAATTTTCGACAAATCAAGCCGCGGCAGCGATTTATTTATAATCACTACTGAGTCATCAGCCATGGGCCGGTCTCCTGTAATCATCCATTTTTGCATCAGTGCCTGCGGCCCTTGGTTGGCGC
Organism: Planctomycetota bacterium; assembly: GCA_021818565.1. Lineage (GTDB taxonomy): Bacteria > Planctomycetota > Phycisphaerae > WQYP01 > WQYP01 > JAMDCX01. The sequence goes on along the minus strand of JAKATV010000009.1, from coordinate 3,211 downwards.
AGCGGGCGTTTGCGGAATTTGGGTGCTTAACCAATAATTTGTAACCGCCGCTTGCGCCGTGTTCACGCTTTGCCGCTCAATGCGCGCCTGATGCTGCAGAGCCATCAAGTGGTTATCAAGCTCGGCCAACTGCGTGGCGATGTTATTATAAACCGGCGAAACTTTTTTCATGGCCTGCAAATTTTGCCGCAGGCGCAATTCATCGCTCTGTGCTTGCGCAATGCGTGCGGCTGTGCCGTTGACAACACTTTGCCGCTGCTGGACCACCTTCATCAGCGCCACGGCTTTCCGGATCGCCGCGACAATATTTTTTGGCAGGCCCCTGGTTTGTAATATGGACCGCAGGCCGGCAATATCCTGACCTGACAGATCAAGAATCTGCGTTTGATTCTGCCGCTGTTGGATGTGCAACACCGATTCTCCGGCGGGCGCGATTTTCAGCGTGTATTGATATTGCCCTTTATGCAATGTCACACCGTGCGCGGGTAAAAGGATCTTCCAATCTTTTTGGACGGAACTTCTTGCCACAATAGTGCGCTGATGGGATGCGGTGTTATGCACGTCGTACAAATTATTCACGGTAATCTGGTTTTTCAAATGCAGCGTCGCGTGTTTCAGGGCTGCCGCTATAAGGGTCGTGTGCTGGGAAAAGTGTTTGAACCGCACGGTGACGGACTGATCCACCGCATAGCTATATACATGGTGCCGCCCCTGGGGCAAGGCATGCAATGCGGTTTGGCCGTCAAAAATGGATCCGGTATAAAACGTCAACATTCCGGAGGGGAGGAATTTATGCGTATCATTAGTGATGCGGGCCGCCAAAAAGGGATGCGGGGAGAATTGCCCGATCGTATATAAATCAAGCCGTTGGGCCTCAATGGGTGTTACCAGCACAGGTACCACCGCGGATTGCCGGCGCGGAACTGTGATGTGGTTCACATGATAATCAAACGCCGGATGCACCACCCCGGCGGATGCCATGGCGTTGACCCCTTGCAGCGGATTGAAAGCTGTCTGCGCACTTGGCATGAACGCAGTATTTGGCCGTGCCATAGCGGCCTTTAAGGCGCGGAATTGTGGCATTTGTACCGGCTGGGATGCGAACGCGCCTCCTCCGCCGATGGCACCCTGGCTGGTCATCGCATGTGCATTGTACGCACTGGTGATGGCACCCTGTGAATATGTTTGCGGCACCCGGCGGGTACCCGCTGGGGCCGGGGCGATGGGCCGCCACATGTAGAGCGGTTGATATAAATTTTTAATAAATGACAGCGGCTCTCCACCGCGAATATCCAGTTGCACGTTGTTCCAGTTCATATCCGTCTGATTGGCGACAATGGCCAGTCCTTGCAGCACGGGCTTTTTTGGCATGGCGGATTTTCCCTGCGGCGGCAGAATCAGGCGGTATGTCATACGCCACAAAGGGGTTTCCAGCAGGTAAGCAAAGCGCACCAGCCGGGTGCCATGCCCCTTAAACCATAGTGTAATGGGCCGGCGGTGTTTACTGGGTTGATCAGCAACCGCTTGAAGGGCCTTATTGAGACTTCTCCGCAACTGGCGATTGTTAATGCGGATGGACCTCACATTGTTTAGCGCAATTTGTTTCAGCTTGTTATGCGAAAAGATATTGATATACCAGCCAGCCCCACCGATGATCGCCGGGCCGGCCTTGTCCGGGACTACGGGGGAACCGGGGCGTATGGGGGGCATAAAAAATCCCCGGTGCAGCAAGTCGATGATTCGACCGGTCACTTTGCAATTGGCCGGATTTTTCAACGCCAGCGTAAGCGAAACGCCGCGCAATTGTTGCAGCAATTGGCGTCTTGACGGATTGTTGTTGATATCCAACCGGAAGCTCTGCAACGTGACGCTTAGCGGCGTGGCGGCGGGGAAGGTTACCTCACCGGCACTGCCGCCGCCGGTATCCTGAAATACCAGCGATCCCAGCACATCATTGATCTGCCCGGAGCGCAAGGATAGTGTTTGCGTCTGTGTGCCGTGTACCATTCCCTGATATTGAAACACGCCGACACCCTGGCTGAACAAATCCACACGCGCCAGCCGCGCGGGTTGAGCTGGGGAAGGTGTTGTTGATGCATGCATAGAGTCGCCCGGCAGGGCCATGCGCGACGTACACGATGCGCACAATGCGGATAACAGAATAAGACCGATCAATTTGCCAACGCGATTCATCATTTCTCCTTTTTTCGGGCGCTACTGGGTGGCGGGGGGGCTGGATTTTGGTCCGGCGAGCAATTTTGCCACGGGCATCGACCAGTGAATGTGAATGGATTTGCCGATGGCCCCGACGTTTAATCGGTCCGCGATACCGGCGATAAATTGTTGCCGTGGATTGGCATGGGCATTCGTGGCACCAAGGTCCATTGCCGCCTGCCAGCCCTGAGCGATTTGAACAGTCTGGGCCGCGGTATCCGGACTTTTCACGTTAACACGCGCGGAAACGGTGAGGCGGCCCTTGGTTATCCAGGCCGCCAGCCAGCCGCGGGTGACTGATTTCATCCAGCTTGGTCCATGCCGTGGGCCTCGACCCTTGGGCAGGTTTGCCATATCGGTATCTGCCAAAAACAAGATGCCCCCGGGATGCGCGCCGTTCAATAAGGGGTTGCCGGCCGCCATGCCGGCTGAGGTGCCGGCAAGAACCCGCAATTCATGCCGCAGCGATGATACCGAGCGGGACGCCACAAAGGTGTCAGCGGTCGGCGATGCTTCATAAAATGTGTGGCTCTTTTTATCCACAATTTTATCTATGCCGTCAGCTAACTTCGTTACGGTAATGGCCGCGTGTTGCGTTTGGAACCATTTTTCAAGGTGCCGTTGATCGCTGGTCGCATGAATCACCACCACGCCATGATTGGGGCCGACGTTTCTTCCCACCAGCAGTACATCATGAAAATCCTGGGGAAATTTCAGGCCCATGGCTTTCAGGCTGGCAAGCCCTTTCCGGGCTTGCGGGTGCCTGCGCAGAAAATTTTCCAACAATTTTCCCGCCGCGGGGCTTTTCATGGCCTGATCCATATTGAGATAGATAATCCATGTGGCCTTGGCGGGCACGGCGGAGGCGTTGAGTTCTACCGGAACCGGCGGCGCGGTAACGGCGGCGGCCGGTAAAGCCGAAGCGAAAGCTGGAGCAGAGGCTAAAGCTGCCGTGAGAAGCAGGCCAAAGGCACTTGTTATCTTACGCACCATAAAA
>JAKATV010000326.1 GCA_021818565.1 Planctomycetota bacterium | reverse complement strand
ACGCTGATCTTCACCGGCCCCGGAGCGGATGGTGTCTGGTTCACGGATGATGATGTGCAGTCCAGCTATGGCGCGAATGAGATTATCTATTGCGGATATAGATTTGATCCTGAAAGCGAACTGTATTACGTCCGCAATCGAACATATTCGCCGGTGCTCGGCCGGTGGATACAACGCGATCCGATTGGCTACGCGGGTAGTGTGAATTTGTATGAGTACGCAAGCTCGCGTCCAGCTACGCGCTTGGATCCGAATGGAAAGAAGAGCGAAGATTGTTGCAGTAAAAATGGCAACTGCTGTGGTGCCGATATCACGCTCAACCTCCTGCTGATGGCAGGCGATGTTCGTGCAGGTTGGAGTCGGCTATCGCTCACAGCCAAGCTTGGGCTTGCCTTTTATACGCTGGACCCGATCACGGCTTTTGGTGCCTGGGATATCTCAGGGATGGCAGAAGGGCAGGCGATCAACAACGCACCTCCGTGCCAAAGTGGTACAGGGAAGTGTAACAGTACGGTCACGGTCTCCGGGAAGTGCTACCTCCAGGGGGCCGTGAATTACTGGCTCGCAGGATTGATTTACAACGCGCTCGCGAGTTCTTGGGAAACCTCGGCGTATGCGAGTGCTTTCTACTGGGAGGTGGCGGCAAATGTCATAGGGAGAGGCATCATACCGCCGCCCAGTCCGATATTGCAGAAATGGGATTGGTTCGTGGCCGGTGCCCAGGGCAATACGGCGGTTGTCCCACCGCCTAACGAATTTGAAAGTTGCAAACCATGTAAGGTACGACCGGGTAAGCCACTAATTTGGCAGTGGGGATTCCTGCGTGGACAGGATTAAGGTCGCTTTCGGTTACTGTTGAATGAGTGAAGCCGGATATTTGCATACCTTATGGGCGGAAGCGTTAATGGATGTTGACCACACGATTTATGCCCCCTACTCTCGTGGATTGGGCGCGTTCGGTTGGGCACTTGTGGCGTTACTTACGATCATTGTGTTGGCACGCCTCTGGGTTCTCCTCCGTCGAGGCAAATGTGCGGGTGAGCTTCGAAAGTTTGGATACTGGCGACGCTGTGCGATCTTGGCGATTTTTGCGTTAGCGCCGGTTTACTACGTCTGGGGATCGTATCCGGATCCGCAATTCAAGTTGTCGAAGTTGAAAGGCCTAACCCCGTCGCAGGTTATTGCTCGCTTTGGACTGCCAAGAGACAAGATGCACGCAGCACCGCCCGATGATGTCACCAACGAGTCGCTGCTTATGTTTGAGTATAAGGATAAATACAGATGGCCAAGTTTCTCATACGGCATTATGTTCGGCAAAAACAATCAGGTAAAATATGTCTTTGTCGGAAGCCATTGAATGCGCCATTCAGTTGCTGACGCGAGGCTAATGACGGACGTGGTAAAATTGGGATAGCAATGGTTGCCTTAAACGATAATTTTCAAGACCCTGACAGCACGGTGTTGAGGCAGGAGGCGAAATCCCGAAAGGCCACAGGAGTGGCGACCCGGGTGCTGCAACGCGACCCCATCGGCTACGCTGGCGGCGTGAATTTGTATGAGTATGTCGGCGGTCGGCCGGTGACCTCGACAGATCCAACGGGAAGCGTGCGCGTGACTGGGTGGTATGGGGCGCTCAGGTTTGCCGCGGCGTGCTGGGGAAGTTGCAACTGTGTCGGGCTGCTGATTCCGATCTGCGAACAGATATTTTTCCGCGCCGATTTAGAGGCCAACATGATTTTGTGTGCGGAAAGCTCCTGTCTCGCCGCTTCAGCGATGAGGCAAAGAGCACACGTCGTCCAGCCCGTACTGATGGCCGTATGCATGCAAATCGCGCTCCGGATCCAATGGGGTGCTGGAACCACCTGCGGCTGTGCCTAGCCAACTGAGACTCCTGCGCTCCCCGGACCATTGGGACACCGGATTCCAGAGCGCCGGTGGAACTGGGTGACGTGCCCTCGCGGGCCGGGTGGCAGCGGCCCTCCCAAAGGGCGAGGTGTCAACGAGTACTAAATGGGATTGGTGGCATGTCCGAAATTCGCATTATTCGTTGGCTCAAGCCGGAGGGGGCGCTTGTGCAAAGGGGTGAGGTGTTCTGCCTCATCGGCTCGGCCAGCGGACCGGGGGTAATGCCCTATGTAGAGCAAGAGCTCGAGGCATGGAAGGGAGGTGTGTTACGCAGGCTGAAAGAGGAAGGGGCCGTGGTACACTGCCCCGGTGAGGATTTCTTCCGCATCGATCCCGCCTAACAGCCAATACGAATGATGGGATGGGAACTTATTGGCGTCGCAAGCAGAATGAGACAAGTGATGTCGATGGAACGTGTTCGACAACTGGCCGCAGGGTCGCGGCATCACGGGCGGGAATTCCGGGCGTTGGCCCCGGAATTGCAGCGTGCGAGGGGCCGGACGGGGGCGGCGTTACAAGGTCAGTGTTTGATACGCTGGATCGCAAGATCAGTGAAACCTATCAGGATGGGGGACTGTGACAAATTCTGCCAGGTCTTTCGGGGCCAAAAGCCTTAACGTTTTAGCGCTGTTGCTCATTATCCCTCTTACTGCAATCCTATAGCCTTCCCGACGAATAGTTCAGACCCGCTGAACAAGGTTCTTTGACAAATGAATAACAGGCCTGCATCAACGGCTCCGTCTCAGCCATGAAGGGCGCTATGCACACAAAGAAATCGCGATTCCTACGCCCACGCCGCGCGCCGCTTTTTCTTCTAGCTCCTAAATTCTAGATTCTGAATGCTGGCGGCCACAGCCGCCCAAAAAAACATCTTGAGTTTCTTGAGCGCCTTGAACTAAACCCGCTAAAATCAACGCTCTTATCCACATGCTCAACCTGAGCACCTTGCACCCGAACTTGAGCATCTTGAGTACCTTGAAATTCCCAAGGTCTTCTAACTCCCGACTCCTAACTCCTAAATGCTGGCGGTGCCGCCGCGTTGCAGAATCGGTCACAGGCCCTCAGGATGGATCAAGCCGGGAATTTGTTTCTGATTCGGGAGCGTATGTCGTTGAAAGTGAAACGGGGACGCTGCTTAATGGCGCGAAGTTAAGCGATGTCACCATATTGCTTAATGGGTTGCTGATTTTGGTGCTGATTTTGAATTGCATCGTGGGGGCCGAGCTTTCGGCGTGGATGCCCACTGAAATTCCACCTCTCCTTGCCGCGTGATCTCGCGGTGTGCCCTTAATTCTTGCTGCCATATCGGCAGTGTCATGCCTGCCCAGGCGGCAATTAATTCCTGAAAAGGCGATGTTTTGGCCGTTTTTTTTCTGGTATGGTATTTGTTATTTGCTTTCGAGGAACCGGCTTGTTTGTGGTTCCTCGAAAGGAAGTTCTATGCGCTTCGACAAATTTACCGTGAAGGCTCAAGAAGCTTTGGCCAATGCCCAAAGCTTGGCTGCCGAAAAGCAGCATGGCGAGGTGACGGCGCTGCATGTGCTGTCCGCGTTATTGGGGGATAAAGAAGGAATCATCCGTCCCCTGCTGGCCAAATTGGGCGTGGATGCCGGACAGTTGGACTCTGGCGTTGAGGCTCAACTGGATCGTTTGCCCAGTGTGTCCGGTGGCGCTCAACTGGGCATGGCACGGGATGTCAGTGAAGTGCTGGCCGTTGCGCAGAAGGAAGCGGATCGTCTAAAGGACGAATACGTTTCCACGGAACATTTACTGCTGGGATTAATCGCTGCCCAATCCGCGGCAAAAAATGCGTTGACCTCCTCAGGGGTAAATAAAAATGCGGTTCTCGCCGCTTTGAAAGATATTCGCGGCAATTCCCGTGTGACGGATCAGAATCCGGAAGATAAATATCAGGCGTTGCAAAAATATGGCCGCGATCTGGTGGAATCCGCCCGGCAGGGAAAGCTTGACCCAGTCATAGGTCGTGATGAAGAAATTCGCCGTTGTATGCAGGTGCTTAGCCGGCGCAGCAAAAACAATCCGGTGCTTATTGGCGAGCCGGGCGTTGGTAAAACGGCCATTGTGGAAGGCTTGGCGCAGCGCATTTTAACCGGGGATGTGCCGGAGGGGCTTAAGAATAAAAAACTGATCGCCCTGGACATGGGCGCACTGGTGGCAGGGGCCAAATACCGGGGTGAATTTGAGGATCGGCTGAAAGCGGTTCTGAAGGATGTGGAACAGGCGGCCGGCGGCTTGTCCGCTCTTCATGGGCACCGCGCGCAATCCGGATGGCGCGGTCTTGTCGATTAATCGACAATGCATTGAACTTAATGGCAAACCATGGATCCCCGTGGCA
>JAKATV010000482.1 GCA_021818565.1 Planctomycetota bacterium | reverse complement strand
ATGGGGGCTGGACACCTATCCGGCGTTGCCGGATACTACCCGGCGAGGCTTGATTGTCGATCTGGTGCATGGCCTCGGCAATGCCCCCTATCACGCGGAAATCACCATCGAAAGCCCTACCCGGATCAGCGGCAAACGTTATAGCCACGGATGGGCTAAGAATCGGCAAGCCTATTTTGTTATGGAATTCAGCGCTCCGATCAAGTCTTATGATGTGATGGTGGACGGCCGGGTTACAAGTGGTCTTGCTCCCCAGCCAAAACACTTTTCCGCCACAGAGATTAAAGCCATTTTCCAATGGGATCATGAAACGGTAAACCACGAACATCCACTGTTGATTCGAGTAGGTATTTCCGGCACCGGCATTGAAGGCGCTGCGAAAAATTTATCTGCAGAAATTTCGCATTGGGATTTTGATTCCCTTGAACAACAGACCCAACAGGTTTGGAATGAAGCGCTGGGCGTATTGGAGGCTGATTTGCCCACGACGGAATTGGCCCAGACATTCTATTCCAGTGCCTATCACGGCATGATGGGGCCCACGACGTTTAATGATGTGGATGGCACCTTCCGCGGGGAAGATTTTAAAAACCATCGCAACCCCGATTTTACCAATTACACCACGATGTCAATATGGGATATTTACCGTGGTGAATTTCCGTTTATCATGCTGACTCAACCGCATCGCACCAATGACATCATCAACACCACTTTGACGGATTACCGGCAGTTGAATAAGAAAACTCTGCCGATGTGGCCATTATGGGCCAATGAAACATGGTGTATGACCGGGTTTCATGTGGTCGGCATGATTGTCGGGGCATACACTCGTGGATTCCGCGGTTATAACGTCCCGGCTCTGTACGCCGCCATGCGGGAAACAGCCTTGGTGGGCGCTACCGCCAACGGCAATAAGGAATTACAGGAACAGTTCCGCCACTACGGTTATGTGCCTATGGCACCGGGGCAGCAATCAGTTTCGCGCACGCTGGATTTTGCCTACGACTACTGGTGCATGGGGGCTATGGCTCAATTGTTAGGCAAGCAAGACGATGCGGCGATGTTCTATAAGCTGGGTCAGAATTATAAAAATCTATTCGACCCCAGCACTGGCTTCATGCGTGGAAGATCAGCGGATGGTAAATGGCAGACGCCATTCCGTCCGGATGAGGAATATTGGCGCAACTACACCGAATCCGATGGCTGGGAGGCTACGTTTAATGTCATGCAGGATGTGCAGGGCCTGATTGATCTTTACGGTGGAGATCAGCAGTTTATTGCCAAGCTCGATGCCTTTTTCACCGCCCCATCCAAGGTGTATAACACCTCTCCGGATGTCAGCGGCATGGTAGGCCAGGATGCTCAGGGCAATGAACCCAGTAATCACATTCCCTATCTGTATCCGTTTGCCGGTGCGGCCTGGAAAACGCAGTATTGGGTGCGCAAAATGCTGGCCCTTTATAACAACACGCCCAATGGCGTACCGGGCAACGATGATGTGGGCCAGACCTCTTGCTGTTTTACACTTGGGGCCATGGGCTTTTATCCGGTCAATGCCGCCACGGGCGTGTATGTGATCGGCAGTCCATTAATTAATCGGGTGAAAATTCACAATCCCGCCGACCGCACTACCTTTACCATTGTGGCGGAAAATAATTCCGCCGAGAACTGCTATATTCAAAGTGCCAAACTCAATGGCAAAGAATTAACGCGCTCGTGGTTTACCCATGCGGATATTGTCGCCGGCGGCGAATTGTATTTCCGCATGGGCCGTAAGCCAAACAAGGAATGGGCCTCAGCCAAGACGGATCGCCCGCCTTCCGGACTGGTACTTTGATAAGTGGTGATATAGGCACAGCTTGTTGCATTAGCTCGACAGACATAGATTAATGATCTGTTCCTGATTGTACCGGAATAGTTAAGCGTTGCAGTTATTATTACTACGGCCTTGAGAATGAAGGAAGTACCTGATGAATGCGTGCGAAAATGAGAAAGCTTTAGCCGGACTGACTCGCAGAAAGGTGTTGCAATTTGCAGCGGCGACAGCCGCGTCAGTCATGGTCGGCTCGTTAACACCATCGAAGTTGCGTGCCAATCCATACGATGCCGTAGTGGGACAACTGGCCCGGACACAGGGACTTTCACCGTTTGTCAACCGATCCAATCTGGTGCGACCTATTATTGGCACCGGCTGGCATGGACATACCTTTCCCGGAGCCATGATTCCTTTTGGTCTGGTGCAATTAAGTCCGGATACGGCAGGGCCACCGGAAGCTGCCGAGAGAAATAGAGGGCAATCCTTCGACCCTTATGGCTGGGATCATGTATCGGGGTATCATTATCCGGATACCACGATCCTGGGGTTCAGCCACGATCATATTTCCGGATCGGGCGGTGGTGATCTCGGCGATGTCATGCTCATGCCCAATGTAGGGCCGGTCTACTGGAATGCCGGTGCACCAGGGGCGGAACATGAAGCACAAATTCAAGCTCTGGGGACCAATACCGGCTGGGTGGCGGGCAAAAAAGGATATTCTTCACGGTTCTCCCACCAGCATGAAACAGCGCGGGCGGGGTATTATCGCGTATTGCTGGAAGATTCCGGCATTGAGGCGGAACTTACAGCTACCAACCGCTGCGGTATGCACCGATATACGTTTCCCACCGGCCAACCGGGACATGTCATTCTCGACCTGGTGCACAGCATTGGAGAGACCGTCTATGAAGCACAGCTAAATATTGAAAATTCCACCACCATCAGCGGTTATCGCGGCACACATGGCTGGGCGCCGGACCGTCAGGTATACTTTGTCATTCAATTCTCACGGCCTTTTGAATCCTGTCAGGTGCAGCGCAATGGAACCATTCAAGCTGGTAATATCCGTTCTGTTCCGGGACCAAGGTTGAAAGCCGCGATACATTTTGCAGGAACTTCCGGGCACCCACTGGTAGTTAAAGTGGGCATTTCCGGCACCGGCATTGAAGGAGCACGCAAAAATTTGCAGTCGGAAATTCCACATTTTGATTTTGACGCCATACATCGGCAGGCGGAACAGACGTGGAATAAGGCCTTGGCCACATTGGATGCGAATTTTTCCACCAACGCCCTGGCCCAGACGTTCTATACCAGCGCCTACCACGCCATGATCGGACCGACTACCTTTAATAATGTTGATGGTTCCTACCGTGGGGAGGATCGCAAAAACCACCCCAATCCCGGCTTTACCAATTATACGACGATCTCAATATGGGATATTTATCGTGGTCAATTTCCCTTTATGATGTTGACTCATCCAGACCGTATCAATGACGTGATTAACACTTTATTGGTGGATTATCAGCAAGTGCATCAGAATTCTTTGCCGGTCTGGCCATTATGGGGATTTGAAACCTGGGCCATGACCGGGTTTCATGCGGTAGGCATGATTCTGGGGGCTTATACGCGAGGTTTTCGCGGGTATGATGTCGAAGCGGTATATGACGCCATGCGGAATACCGCCCTGGTAGGCGCCACCGCCAATGGCAACAAACAATTACAGGAAGAATTCCGTCGCCATGGCTATGTTATCTCGGGGCCGGCTACGCCTGCGGAAATGATCACTGGTCCGGGCAAGCAATCCGTCTCGCGCACGCTGGATTTCGCTTATGACTACTGGTGTGTGGGGGCCATGGCCGAATTGCTGGGCAAGCATGACGATGCGACGATGTTCTATAAACTCGGTCAAAATTATAAAAATATATTCGATCCCAAGACCGGCTTTATGCGCGGCAAGCTGGCGAATGGTCAATGGCGCGAACCGTTCCGTCCGGATCAGGATGAATGGTACGATTACACTGAATCCGATGCCTGGCAGGCGACATTTAATGTCATGCAGGATGTGCAGGGCCTTATTGATCTGTACGGCGGCGATCAGCCGTTTATTGCCAAGCTTGATGCCCTGTTCACGGCGTCATCCCATATTTACGAGTATGATGTGGACATTACCGGCATGGTGGGCCAGGATGCCCAGGGCAATGAACCCAGCAATCACATTCCCTATTTGTATCCGTTTGCCGGTGCGGCCTGGAAAACCCAGTACTGGATACGTAAGGTGCTGGGGCTTTACAACAACACGCCCAATGGCATTCCGGGCAACGATGATATCGGCCAGATTTCCAGTTGTTTTACAATGGGTGCTTTGGGGTTTTATCCGGTCAATGCCGCCACGGGCGTATATGTCATTGGCAGCCCCTTGATCAACCGCGCGAAGATAAACAACCCG
>JAKATV010000212.1 GCA_021818565.1 Planctomycetota bacterium | reverse complement strand
TTCACGAATATGATCGCGAATATAGCGAATAGCAGCCGCCACATCCGGATTGTCTACCGCCAGAATATCGGATGACAATCGTCTGTGAATTTCACCAGGCCCGATGGGGGAGGGTTTGCTTGCAATCCCTTGTTTTTGTAACAGTCGCTTCCCTGTTTCCACGGCCTGCCGTCCCACCATTAAAAAATCCTGATTAATGCTGGACAGAGGCGGATTGCAATACTCGCACAGGGCGGGATCATTATCCACCGCCAGGATGGCAATTTCCTCCGGCACGTGCAGCCGACGTTCAAACGCGGCATGCGCCAGGAGCAATCCCCAACTGTCCCGCCCGGCCATAATCGCCACCGGTTTCGGCAGAGATTCCAGCCAATCTCCAACAGAATCAAGTTGATCGTATTCCACCGTAGCGTTGGGGATAATCGTATGGCAGTTAAAGGAATTACACGTCCAACCGGCGCGATTTGCCTGTTTTGATTTGGTGTTGCCCAGATGGGCCAATCGGTCCTGAAAGCCCGCCATTCGATCCGTCACAAATCGGTAGGCGAAACTCCCGATGAAGCCAAAATTTTGAAAGCCGCGATCTAGAAAGTGTTCCGCCCCCACACGCCCGAACGCCACGTCATCACAGTCTACTGAAACGAAGCAGTCCCAACTCTTGTCGTTGTATATCTCCACCACCGGAATACGGAGTTTGCGCAGGTGCTCGGCCAATTTCGGCTCTTCAATCCGGGCAATGACCAGATCTGGTCGCCATCGCTGTAAATCGGAAAATAGCCGCTCCAGAGCCTTGCCGCGCGGACTGCCGCCGTGAATACTAAACGTCCAAGGTGAATCGGATCGTTCCGCCGGTGGCTGTGTTTCGCTGTGTCCAGTGGCGGCTGACAAGTTGTGTGGGTAAATGGCTTTTTGAATTCCCATGAGAATGCCGCGCGCATAATAGTGTTCCAGCGGCAAAATCAGGGACACCCTGACAACTTTATGAGTGGTTGAATACCGTGCCATCAGAATTCCCTGTTATTTGACCGGACCGGCTAATGCTCCGCCACACGGCGGTACCGAGGCAACCCGCCTTGTCACAGACGACAATCGTCGATGACAAACGTTGTGGTTGATTTTCCCGGTAACGTAGCGCGAAATTGCTTCTCCCATACGCCCGGGCCGGAAATCGGTTTCAAATTATATGCCGGAGACGTCACATACGCCTGCACGCGGCCGCCGATATACCTGAAACCCGCGAGGTTAAAATGAATAGGCCGCGGCTCTGGTTTTGCGTTCACGGCCACGATTACCAGCCGGCCTTGTGTGACATGGAGTGCCGCGATGCAGTCCGTGTCACCGGTGCCGATAAACTGGAATCCGGGGCGAATGAACCGGCTGAAATTGGCCATGACGTAGTACTTCTTGTTGACGATATATCGCGTCTGCCTGCCATTTTCAATATTGCTGAAAAACCCCCAACCCCCGCCTCCATCCACCGCCTGCCAGTACACCCACGCCAGGGGGCGCAACTCGCGCATATCTTGAACAATTCGCAAAGCCATGGTGAGTCCGGTTTTATCGCCATCCCCATATTCGGACATCCAGAGTCGCTTTTTATTTGCCGCCGCAAATTGCCGGAGTTTCTGACGTTGTGCGCCCGAATAGCTGTGCGTGTCAATCTGGTATACGTCGTCAAGCGTCTGGGCATCATAGGACTTAACCGATGCCAGGGTTTCGTCGATACTGTTATCATCCGGGGCGGCGATGCGCGTGGACAACGCGCGCTGGCGCAACGCTTTGGCAAGTATGGGAATAATTCGATTCTGTTCCGCGTTGCCGATACGGCATCCCTCCTGTTGTCCGCCGTATTTCCACCAGTTGGAGGTTGGCTCGTTAAACGCCTCCAAGGTCTGAAAGCGAATTCCCCATGTCCGGTCAAAATGTTGCACCACATCCGCAAGATAATCGGCAAATGCCTGAAAATCGAACACTTTGAGGTTGTTCCCGCCGTTTTTGGCTCCCGTGACACTGCCGCTGATGGTCATGTAATAGGGCGGCGAATTGGAGAATGCCTGGATATGCGTCACTCCCATGCCCATGCACTCATGCAAGATCAGCCTTTGTCGCGCATCCGCACGCCAGTCAAAGGTTCCCGCCCGCGGCGCATACCCCGGAATCGCGGCTCGATAACTCAAAAATTTATAACGCGGATTCTCACCACCTCCAATATTATACCGCGCCACCGTCAAGCCCAGTCCTGATTCAATGCCAAATATTCTCGTAAGATAATCCCTGCGAATGTTTGGCGCGAATCCACCCACCACATGCCCCCACCAGGCCAGACTCGTACCCCATCCCTCAAATTTCTGATAAATGACGCGCGCATTTACCTGGACCGCGGTAATGGAAGCACGCGCCCCCGCTATTTCCCCCGCAGCCAGAGCCATTGCCGTAGCGCTTGTCAAAAGCCCGCGCCGCGTCAGGGGTTGTGCAAACAGGGTGCTTCCACCGTCGGTCATAAGTATCCTTTCCGCGCTACTTTGGGCGACATCGGCCCGGAATTCCCAACCCGAAATCCCAAACAGTTTATCCGAACGAAAATATACTATGGCAAGAATCATCCCAGGACGCAAGAGAGGTAAGCCGTCAATCGTCCCTCTATAGCATTCTCTAGATAGCAATCTATACGGCATTCTACAGGTGGACGAGTCGATGGTCATGATATAAACTGTGCCGGAGATTCAGCGTGCATCTGTCATGAGGCTGCTTATAGAGAAATCAAAAATACGCACCAAAGTCTGAAGCCCGAGGAAGCTCATTGGAATCAGGAAAAAGAGTTCGAAGAGTACAGGAAGGTTTTCCCAAGCAGCGGATGGTGGTTTTGCCGCGGCCGGTGGTGGACCGGGCGTTGCGTAGAACATTGCCGTTGCAGCTTGTACCGTCGGATATTGGTTATTTTCCGGATGCCGAGAATCATTATGTGGATCGTCCGCAGGGTTCGCTGCAGTGTATTCTGATATTATGTATCCGCGGAAAAGGGTGGGTCAGAATCGGTAGGGCATCCTACGATATTAACCCGGGAAATCTGGTAATTATACTCCCCGGGCAAGTGCACAGTTACGGTTCTGACAGCGAACATCCGTGGACCATTCATTGGTGCCATGCGGCAGGCTCGGCGACGCGCTATTTTACGGATATGCTTACTCGGCGAGACGTATTGCCGATTCTGCATGTCAGCGGTTATCTGAATCTTATCCCGCTTTTTGAAACCATGATTGATGAACTTTTGCTGGGATATTCAGTGAATCATCTTACCGTGGCGTCGATGGCCCTGGGCCATTTACTGGCGTTGATTGCCACTGGCGGCCAATCGGCGCAAGTGGATCAATTCACCCACAACCGCATTCCTCTGGCCATAGACTATATGAAAAGCCGCTGGCAAAAGACCGTCACCGTGCCGGATATCGCGCAGGCCTGCAACTTATCAACCTCGCATTTCAGCACCCTGTTCAAAAAAACAACCGGATATTCGCCGTTGGATTATTTTTTGCGACTCAAAATGCAGCGCGCCGCGGAAATGCTGGATACCACAACTCGTCCGCTGAAGGAAATAGCGGCGGACGTGGGTTTTTCGGACCCTTTATATTTTTCCCGGGTATTTCACCGGATTTATAAAATCTCACCCAGCGAATACCGAATGACTGCCAAAGGGTGAGGCGTACCATGATCGTTGAATCATCCATACGCATCGTAGATTGAGCTATTCCGTATTGGTGGCAGGGCGGTGAGAATGCTGATGTGATGAGGGTTCCACGGTAAGCGTAATGGAATTAACAATAGGAAAATATTCTGTGAATGTAAAAGAAGCGAAATTGCAACTCCCCGCCGCCCCGCCTGACTGCACCGGTCCGGTGAAGGCCTGGGCGCAGGAAGTCATGATGCGAACCTATGAACCGGCCGTTCCGGATAAAAACCCCTTGTTTCTCGAAAAGCGCGTCTATCAGGGTAGCAGTGGGCGAGTTTACCCGCTGCCGGTGATTGATTCTATTTCAACGATCCCACACGACAGGCTTTGGCAGGCGGTGCATCTTGAGAATGAATTTATACGGTTAATGGTGCTTCCGGAAATCGGCGGCAGAATTCACATTGGATTGGACAAAACCAATGGCTACGACTTCTTTTACCGCCAAAACGTTATTAAACCCGCACTGGTCGGTCTGGCCGGGCCATGGGCGTCCGGCGGAGTTGAATTCAACTGGCCGCAGCATCATCGGCCGGCCACCTTCATGCCC
>JAKATV010000192.1 GCA_021818565.1 Planctomycetota bacterium | reverse complement strand
TCATGGGGTTAAAACCTCTATTGGCTCCAAGTCTACCGCGGGGAGGAAATCTGCCGCCGCCGGCACGAAATCCGGGGTGCGGGGGCAATGGGCCGGGGATTGCCACTTGATGACCCGCATTGCCTGCTCCCGGCGGAAGGAAATCGCCTGGGCCACGACCTTGGCCATGCATCGTACCCCGAAGTGGCTCCCCGCCGCCGGCGGGCATTGTGCGTGGCCCAAATCCCATGCTGCCCGGCGGCCCACCCATGGGCAGCATACGGACTTGCGAAATTTCAGACGACTGAACCATAATCACCGCCGCGCCCCCGACGATCAGCAGCGCCACACCCAGCGTGGCCAGCATAATTCCCTGCCGCAACGAGCTTAACCACATGGGCAGCGTCGTGGGAAGATGCGTGACGCCTTTTTCAATGGCCAATTTTAGAATCGCCAAGCGCTGCCGGTCGTGATGCCATCGCAGCAACATTGCCCAGGCAATCAAGGCAGCCACGGCAATGACCAGCGTCATCGCCAGCGGCGCATGCGAAGGTGGTGGAAATGGTGGCATATAACCCATCCTTTCTGCCGATACGGCAATCTGGTCACTGTTTTGGTACACCATGGCGGCCCCGTGGTTTCAAAAATCCAAATATTTTTTCAAACCGTTCACGATTCCGGATACACTAATAGTGCAACCGAAGAGGTACGGTGATGGAATTGCTGGACACACCGATGGATTTATCGAGCCTGCGAGCCGGTGACGCGGAGGCATTTGCGGAGCTGGTGCGGCTATTTCAGGACCGCATCTTCAGCCTGTGCCAATCCGTGGGGCTGCGCGGGGCGGATGTCGATCAGGCGGCGGCTGATATTTTCTCCGCGGTTTACCTGGCGCTGCCGGGCTTTGACGGGCGCTGCGCTCTGGGAACCTGGATTTACCAGATTGCCTTCCGTACGGCATTGCGGCAGCGAAAACGGGATGCCCGGCATACGCACGGCCATTTAACGGAAACTCTTGCCGCCGCGGACGTGTCCGACCCTGTGGAAGAAGCGGACACCAGCGAAAATATCTGGCGATGCGTTGCGGCATTAGGCAGTCAGACGGCGATGATTGTAAAATTGTATTATCAGGACGGCCTACCGCTGCCGGAAATAGCGGAAATTACGGGGCACCCGGTGGGCACGATAAAAACCATTTTGTTTCGCGCCCGGCGGGAGTTATCCGAAAGCCTTGCGAGGTATAAGCCATGAAAAAATCATTTGATATTTCCGCCGCGGATATGGACGCCGCAATCCGTCAAAGTTTTGCTTTACCCGGCATCCATGTGCCGCGGATTGATATTGCCGCCACGGCGCTGCATCAGGCGCAAAAGAGACAGGGCATGGTGGTGCGGCACACCAAGTCGCTGCAACGCATGAACCGTGTCTGGCGGGCGATGGCCGGCACAGCCACGGTGCTTATCTCCGGCATTTTTATCCTGGGATTGCTTTGGGGCCTCTCGGTGAGCAGCCAAACTACGACCGTTAGCTCTGCGGCGGAATCAACGACCACTAACGTCGCGCGGTATTCCACAGTGACGGTAGGTCTGGAATGGATTCTTCTGGCTGCAGGTTTGGCGATTGCCTGGCTGATTATCACCAACATAATTCGTGCGATCAGCACGGACACATACGAAGGCGTACTGGCCTGATATACAGGGGGATCAGTCAGCTCTGCCGCATGATGCCTTTGAGATTGGCCATTGTGCCACCAATATCGCCGCTGCGCATAAGTGTTTCACCAATTAACACCGAGCGTATACCAACCGCATTTAATCTCTGAATATCGGACCGATCCCGAATTCCACTCTCGGACACCAGCACGGCTTTATCGTTGACAAATTCCGCCAAGCGCAGCGAATTAACCAGATCGACCTTGAAGGTTGTTAAATCCCGATTGTTAATTCCCAGCAGGCTGTAACTGCGCATCGGAAAACCGAGCATATTAAGCACGCGAAGCAAACTGTCGAGTTCATGAACCTCTATCAGGGCTGTGAGCTTTAATTCCGCCGCCAGTATCAGCATATCCATCATCACCGCTTCATCGAGAATTTCCGCGATAAGCAGAATGGCATCCGCGCCGGCCAGCAGAGATTCCCACACCTGATACGGGTCAATGATAAAATCTTTCCGCAGGATCGGAATGGGTACTTCGCGGCGAATCTGCCGCAGGTAATCCAGTGAACCGTGGAAATATTCCTCATCCGTCAGTACGGATAGTGCATCGGCCCCCGCACTGGTGTATGCTTTGGCTATCGCGACGGGGTCAAAGTCGCCGCGAATGATGCCGGCGGAAGGGGATGCTTTTTTTACCTCCGCGATAACGTTGACCAAGCCCACGGGTTCGCGGGTCACGGCGGCAAAAAAATTCCGGGGAGCCTCCCTGTCACGGCATTGCGCCTGAAGCTCGGTTAAGGGCACGCGCGATATGGCCTGGGCGACTTCCCGCATTTTGGTTTCGACGATCTTCTGGAGAATATTCAGCGTATATTCCTTTTTCTGGAGACCAACACATCCATCCACCGACTCATCATCCTCAATCCATGCTTGCCGGCTACGTCATTTTAGCAATTCTATCGGCAATAAGCCTTTCCGTCCTGATCCTTACCGGCGTATTTTCCGCCAAGCCCCTGGCGACCGCGCCGGTGCGGCGAAATACGCTGGACTACCTGTTTATATTGTTTGTCCTCATGCTCTATTTTTTCTTTACGTTCCTTTCCGCGCCTGTTGCGCTGCATTTCATGCCCATGGTTCAGACCGCGAGCCTTGCCGATGTTATTGGCAGAATTGCCGCCGTGGCGGCAATTTTCCTGGTCTGCTCGCGATTCTTTGAAGACGGAATATCCGGCCTGGGAGCTACCGTCGGTCTTGTTCCCAAAGGTATTGTCGTTGGCGCTTTAAGCTTTGTCGCCATCACACCGATTTTATATTCCCTTCTAGCTGTGACCGAAGCACTGGCCACGCACATCACGCACAAAATGCCGCCCGTGCATCCCATGCTCAAGGCGCTGGCAACGGATCACTCGGCAACGAGCCTGGCATTTTTATCGTTTTTAATTGTGGTGGCTGCCCCCATTTCCGAGGAACTATTTTTCCGCGGGCTGATTCAATCCTGGCTGGGCCAAAAACTGGCATTTCTTACGGTTCGCGCCGCCGAGGAACCGGCAGATGGCATGCGTCGGCCGGCGATCGCGCAGGTTATACATTTTTTGGGAGCCGTTTTCACCAGCACACGTCACGCTTCAGCCGTGGCCGCCGAAGAGCCAGCCGCCAATCGCCGGCCGACGGATGCGTGGATTCCGCGTAACCGTTGGATCGCTATTCTGATAACAGCCACTCTATTTGCGGGCATGCACTTCGCAGTTGCCAAAGGATATGACGAGTATTTCCCTGTGTTGTTTCTTTTAGGCGTGGCCCTGGGATATATTTACGAACGCACCGGTAATATCTGGACAGACATTACCATGCACGCCTGTTTTAATCTGATTCCCACCGTGCTTATTCTTTGCGGCGTAAAACCGAAATAATCGCGGCGGGACATTTGCTCAAGTTGTGCGGCGCGTTTACGTAATACCGCCGGCGAAGCGGGAGGCTTTATCAAGGGCGTTCAATGGGCTTCCGGAAGGTGAGTTACTGCAGCGGCAGATCAAGGCGAAAATTGGTTCCTTTACCCGGCTCACTGGTAAAGGAAATATGTCCGCGATGCTCTTCGATAATGCGGCGCGTGGTGGCCAACCCCAGGCCGGTGCCCCCTTTTTTCGTTGTGTAATAGGCTTCAAAAATATGCGATTCCGCACCCGGTGCCACACCAGATCCCGTATCGGCTACATCCAGGAAGACACGCGATTGATCGACATGCGTGCGAATAATCAGGTCCCCCCCTTCCGGCATAGCCTGTACCGCATTGAGCATCAGATTCAACAGGGCCTGTTTGATCAAATTCGGGTCCAGGAGACATACGGGTTCCTCCTGGCACAAACTGGTATGAAGTCGAATGTTGGAGGCTTGCGATTGGGGGCGAAAAAAGTCGACCAAATCCCGGACCAAATCATTAAGCCGCGTGGGTTTGCTATGCAGTTCCAAGCGACCGGCAAAGCGAAGAAAATCATCCAGCGTATGGCCCAGACGATCCACCTCTTTACGAAGGGTTGAAACTCTGGCCCGGCTGGATTCCACCCCGGGCAGGCCCACGAGGTCCTCCTGCAGCAATTGCAAGTTCAGTTTAATTGTGGAAAGCGGATTTTTTAATTCATGCGCCAATCCAGAT
>JAKATV010000058.1 GCA_021818565.1 Planctomycetota bacterium | reverse complement strand
TGGTGACAGCCGCGGAAATCCCGACGGGCGGCTGCCGGATGATACATGGATTTTGCGCCCGCAGGATATTCCCGATAGCTTCCAAGCCAATGAAGACATCTGGTATTTTCCGCGCGTGTGCGGCACTTTTGTTGAGCGTGCTGGTTGGCATGGCTGCCAGATGCCGGAACAATTGTTGGCGCGGGTTATCCGCGCCTCTTCCAATGAAGGCGAGCTGGTGCTGGACCCCTTTGGCGGCAGCGGATCAACCTTGGTGACAGCCAAAAAGCTGGGGCGAAAATTTATCGGCTTTGAGCTGTCGCCCGAATACGCCACGCGAATTCAAGCTCGGCTGGATGCAACAAAAGTCGGCGAGCCGTTGCTTGGTTCCGATGTACCTGTGAAATCCGCACCATCCACCGCCAACGGAAAAATCCGCATCAACGGCAAACGTGTGAAAGCCAAAGCCGCCGCGCAGCAACCCTCTTTTTTGATCCCGCCCCTGCCGGCCACGGGCACTTAAAAGATCGGATTGGCACTGAATTCGCTTGATGAAAGACCCAAGAGAACCTCCACGGCCACTGCTGGTCCTTACCTTCATTCTGGCATTGACCGCACCACCAAAAATCGCGCCGCTAAGGTGCTTAAAATAATGAGATTATCAATTTCCGCCGTCCTTCGTCCGCTGATGGCGAGCATCGTCTCTCATACGGTCACGCGCAGGGGCATTACTGAGTTGGAAAGCGGCAACGGCAATAAGTTTGCCGGCGTAGAGGATCTGACGCTGGACCTGCACGCGGAGGATTAAGCGATCAATCGGGTGGTTGCCGGATGATCGGATGGGGCGGTAACATTCCACGAATGTATTTACGCTGTCGCACCTTCCGCTGTTTTGTTGTCGCTGTCTTAGCCGTGATTCTTGCTGGTTGCGCAAGCACCAGTCAGTGGCCTGTGGGGTTGAACTCCGCGGCTCGGCGGCAATTGCGGGCGCTGCCCACCGTGGCTGCGCCTTGGCCCGGCGGCCCAGCCGGTGGGAGCATTATTCAGACCCAGCATTACCGCATTTACACGACCATTAATAATCCCCTGCAACAGCGACTTATGGCCCGGGTGCTGGAGGCGGATTTCGCCCGGTTTATCCGACTGCTGCCCGGTGCAAAGCCCAAGTTGCCCATGGTGGGTTATGTGTTTCGTAACCGCACGCAGTGGGCGCGCTACACGCGCCAAACCACCGGCTTGCAAGCGCACATATATCTTCATATTGAAGCCGGTGGATATGAACGCGAGGGCATATTTGCCGCGTACCGCTCTAACGTTCCGGAGGTTTTATCCGTGATCGCACATGAGGCATGGCACCAGTTCAGCTTCCTGGCCTTAAAAGATCATCTCCCCGCCTGGCTGGATGAAGGCTTGGCCACGCAGTGCGAAGCCATGCGGTGGCGACATGGATATCCAAGTTTTACGCCCTGGTTAAACGCCCCACGTTGGGAAATGCTCCGCCAAGCCATGGAACGGCGGCAATTATTGCCGCTACGAGACTTGGCCGGTACGCAGGCAGGCAGTGTGGTCATGCACCATGCCGCGTATATCCGCGCCTATTATGCTGAAGTCTGGTCGTTCATGCTGTTTCTGGAACATAGCCGCTATCGACCGGAACTTTTGAAGCTTTTAACCATGGCAAAAAAGGGCCAATTAAACAGCCTGCTGGCCCGCTCGGGGCTTACGAAAGCGGACACGCAGTACCTCACCCTGCGCTGGAATCGCGTTGCCGGCGAATTATATCTGCGGCAGTTTTTCACTTGTCATCCCGGCTTGCAGCGACAGTATGTGATTTTTATTGATCGCCTCGTGCAATCCTGGCCGCCCGCGCGGCCGAAAGACGGTCCTGTCTCTGCCGCACGAGGCGTATTGCCATGATGGTTGCGTGGATTTTATTTATTTTTCTCTCCGTTGCGATCTTGGCGACGGATATTCTGATTCCGCAGACACGTGCCGACGACAACGCCTTCCGGCGTGCCGCAATGTTATGCCTTTTGCCGATGATCATTGCTTTGGCTTTCGGCGTGTACCTGCACTTTGCCTATCGTCCAAATACTGCGGTACCAGAGGGCGCCAATCAGCAGGGACTGCTAACTTTCGGCACCGGTTATCTGCTGGAACTGGGCCTAAGCGCGGACAATGTAATGATGTTTATTCTTATGCTGCGAACCCTGAAAATCCCCCCAACTGATCAGGGCCTGGTGATGTTCTGGGCGATTATCATTGCGATTTTAGCGCGCGTGGCGCTTATACTTACCGGTCTGGCGCTGGTAACCCGGTTCCATATTCTTTTCTATTTTATGGGTGCCTTCCTGCTGCTGGCGGCCGTGGGGATGTTATATAAGCGGCACGGCGAAAGCGGCTTGGGAACGCGCCTGATCCGCGTAGCCGGCAAAGCGCTTCCTATCGCGGACAATTATTCCGGGCGACGGATGATTGTCACCGTCAATGGCCGTCGCTGTATTACCCCATTGCTTCTGGCCATTATTCTGGTAGGTCTGGTGGATGTGCTGTTTGCCTTTGATTCAATTCCGGCGGTTTTTGGTATTACCAGCGATCCGTTGATTGTGACAAGCAGTAATGTGTTCGCCGTGCTGGCATTGCATCGGCTCTATTTTATTATGGCACCACTCATGGACCGCCTGCGCTTTCTGGAAGCGGGCCTGGCATTGATACTGCTGTTTATCGGCGGGAAAATGCTCTTGCCGCTGCTTGGTGGTTATGGTTCAGCGATTCACATAGGGATAACCACGTCTCTGCTGGTCATCGCAGCCATCCTGGCTCTCGCGACTGTCGCGTCAATCGCTGTTCCACAAAAACAGAAATAGCCCCCACCAATTACAATCCGCCGACGTAATGCTCAACGCAAATTTACCGGATGTTCATACCAGCTTCACAATGCGCCATTACACTTCCCTTGCGTTCGCTTTCCACAACGCATCACCCACCTCTCTTCCGCCTGAAGCCCCGGTTCCCCGCCGGCGGCTTCTTTTGCGCCAGGGCAATGGCGTTTACTCCGCGATTTTCAGGCGGTCCTGCAATTTGCTTCTCCAGTTTTCCGTGATGGCTGCGTCGGTAATGATCAGATCAAGGTCTTCGATGGAACATACCCGTGCAAGGCCTTTGCGGCCGAATTTGCCCGCGTCGGCCAACAAAATTTTTCTGGCGGCCTGCTTCAAGGCGAGTTTTTCAATTTGCACCATGGCCAGATTGGTATTAAAAATATCGGTTTCATAAATCCCGGCCACGGAAAAAATCATGACATCAGCATGAATTTCCGCCAGCGCCTGCATGGTAATAGGTCCCACCAATACGCCCGATCGCGGATACATCGCGCCGCCCAGCACCAGCAGCTCCACCCCCTCATCATTGGCGAAATGATTGGCCACCGTCAGGCTGTTGGTCACCACTTGCAGCGGCCGAACATCCAATTGCTGTATGGTGTAATCAATGGTTGAACCGCCGTCAAAATAGACCGTCATGCCGGGTTCAATCATCGCGGCGGCGGCTTTGCCGATAGACCGCTTGGCTTCGACCTGTTCCTGCATCCGTTGATCCAGGTCCAGCATCGCCGGTGAACGTCCGCGAAATAATACGCCGCCGCGTGTGGCTTCTAGTACGCCTTGACCGCACAAGGCATCCACATCCCGCCGCACCGTGGAACTCGATACGCCAAGTTCTTCCGACAATTGTTCTAATGACGCGCTTTGGCGCGTTCGCAGAATGTCAAGAAGTTTTTTCTGGCGATCCACGATCAGCATCAGGCAATTCCATTAAAGCAGGGCACTTGAAGGCTTATTTAATTTTGCCCCAGGTCTCTTCCAGTGCTCGGGCGCTGGCTTGAATCCCCGCGACTTCCTTGGGCCACAATTCCGGCTCCAAAGCTGCTTCCACACCTGCGGCACCCACCACCGTCGGCACGCTTAAGCAAACTTTTTTGATTCCATATTGCCCGTTAAGCTGACTGCTTACCGGCAAAATCCGCTTGCGGTCCAAAGCAATGGAATGAATAACTTCGGCAATGCTTAAACCCACCGCGTAGCCCGCCCCGCCCTTTAGTTTAATTACTTCCGCGCCGGAAGTTTGAGTTTTCCGGAATATCTCCGCCTGCTGGGGTGGCGTAACCATTTTAATCAGCGGCATTCCCGCCACGGTTGCGGTGCTCCATATCGGCGTCATCGTATCGCCATGCTCGCCGAGAATAATCGCATCCACCTGCGTTGCCGGAAGATTTTTCGCAGCCGCGATCAGAGATCGGAAGCGCGTGGTATCCAGCACCGTG
>JAKATV010000422.1 GCA_021818565.1 Planctomycetota bacterium | reverse complement strand
GGCTCAGCAATGGGCGGCACAACGGCTGCCGAATTGTGCGATTATAAGCACGCAAGATGCCAATAGTCCCAATCAGGGTCACCCCGTGAATAAGCGGCCGGAAGGATACCGATTAAGCCAACTGGCGCTATCGAAAGTTTATGGCTTTAAGAATATTTACCCTTATAGCCCGATGTTTAAGTCCATGCGCATTGACGGCCATAAAGCTATTATCCGCTTTTCTCACATTGACGGAGGCCTGTCTTCCCGCAACGGCAAACCGTTGAACTGGTTTGAAATTGCGGGAGCAAATCATAAATTTTTCCCGGCCAAGGCGCACATCGTGGACAATACTGTTGTTGTGGATTCTAAAAAAGTCACGCAGCCCACCGCCGTGCGCTTCGCCTGGTATGATACCGCGATGCCGAATCTGATTAACAACGCGGGCCTGCCGGCGATGCCGTTTGAGGCTGCGGCAAAACAATGATGTTAGTTTAATGTGTATTAAAAGGGAGTTTCTCCATGGCACTGAAAACACCCATTCGGACGGATCGTCGTGATTTTATGAAACTCGCCGGACTGGCGGGCATTCTGGGGTTCAGTATGGGGGATCACGCCACCTATGCCATGGTTGGGTCACCAGAACGGCATTTTTCCGCACCGGATCGCATCCGATATGACGGTCTGAGCCTTTTTGTCGAGAACAAGCCGTTCTTTCTTTACAGCGGATCATTTCATTATTGCCGCTGTCCGAAAGAATTATGGCGGGATCGGTTTATTAAAATTAAAGAAGCCGGATTTAACACGGTGCAGACCTATGTGCCGTGGAACCTGCACGAACCGCAAATGCCGGAAGGCCCCGGGGATTTTTCCAAAGTGGATATGACGCTTTTGGATGAGTTTCTCACCATGGCTACGGACGTGGGCTTATATGTCGTTGTCCGCGTCGGGCCGTACATGTGCGGCGAGTGGGATACCGGCGGCTATCCACAATGGCTGATCGCAAAAATACCCCCGCATTATCGCGGGATGTGGGTACGCAGTGACAATCCGGAATTCACCCAATGGGCCAATCATTGGATGCGAGCGGTGTGTCAGACCGTCGCGAAACATCAGATTATCCGCAAGCCGGTCGGGCAACACGGTGTGATTCTTGTGCAGGTGGAAAATGAATATGCGCTTATCGGCGTGCCGTTGGATCAGAAGAAAAAACATCTGGAAGATTTAATCCAGCAGGCGTGGAAAAATGGTATTGATGTTCCGCTGTTTACGAATCTCGCAGGCTTTATTATCGGCAGCCACGCCAAAATCGCCGGCCAAGTGTTTGACACCATTGATCGTTATCCCGGTTGGCAACTCGCGGCCATGGGACATCGCATCGGCCATTATCGCAAGGCCCAGAAAAATGCGCCCGTGATGGCAGCGGAAATGCAGGGCGGATATTTTACCAGCGTGGAAGCCAAGCCCACGCTTAAAACCGACTCAGATGACTATCCGGACAATGTAAGTCCGGAGCAGATTAACGCACTTACCTTGTATTCCATACAGCACGGCATGACCGCACTAAACT
The DNA here is from genome assembly GCA_021818565.1 of Planctomycetota bacterium. Taxonomy (GTDB): domain Bacteria; phylum Planctomycetota; class Phycisphaerae; order WQYP01; family WQYP01; genus JAMDCX01. The sequence continues at coordinate 2,752 of JAKATV010000422.1, read as the reverse complement.
ATTACATGCTTTTTGGGGGAACCAATTTCGACGGCCGCGCCGGGCTTAACGTGGCAACAACCTACGACTATAGCGCGCCAATACGTGAATGCGGCGGCATAGGTGCCAAATGGCTGAAGGTAAAAGCCATCGGTGAAATGCTTAAAACACATGGTCCGGCTCTGGCACGAGCGGTCCATGCGCCAATCCAAGTTCACGGTGCGGGAAAAAGCATTCAGATCGGGGCTCGCCGATCCCCCGATGGCGGAACGTATATATTTGTATTTAATTCCAATCGTTCCCGCAGCCAGAGCGGGCGGTTTACCGCTTCAGTCGGGAACTTCCGCAACTTGTCCGTTTCCTATCATCTGAAAGCCGCTGATTTCAAAATTCTCTATCTGCCCGCCCATGCCACGGGCGCAACTGCGGGGCAATGGCTCCCGGAACCGCAACGCCTTCCGAAGCGACCCACGAATTTACCATCCGAAGTGGCAATTAAAACGATCAAACATCATGCTGATGAACTTCCCACCCAGTGGCAGGCGGTGCCCGAAGGCAAGACGTTGGCACAAATGGGCGTTTATGAAAGCGGCTTGAGTTACTACCGCGCCGCCATTGCCGTTAATAGTCACAGCTCCCGCGGTTCGGCGGCATTGGCGCTTGCCTTGGCGGGGCAGGATTCCGCGATTGCTCTGATTAACGGAAAAATATGTTATCCGATTACCACCAGCGGATCGCCGTCCATAGTTCCGCTAACGGGGGAAGTTTCCGGCACCCTTGAGACGACACTGCTGTACGAGAACATTGGCCACGCCAACAGCGGATGGAATATGCAGGAAGGTTTCGGTATTCAGAACACCGGCCTTATGCCGTACAGTCCGCATCAAGGTGTAATAGCGAACTGGCGGATGCAGGTGATCAAACTTCCCCGTCATGTGGAAAGGCTCCGTGGAATTCAGCCGAACATTGACGATAGCTCCTGGCAAGACGTGAACATCACAGGCCTTCGTCCCCATCAGATCGGCCATCGGAAAGCGGCCATTTATCGCGCCGCCATCCACCTGACCGCCGATGAATTGCGGGCCGGTAAAACCGTCTTGCGATTTGGTGTGGTTTCCAGTCGCGGCTGGCTGTTCGTCAACGGTCGGGCAATGGGGATGATGGGCGGAGCCGGGGCTGCGACAGATATTGCTAAATCCTTGCGGACCGGGCGAAATGTTATTGCCATCGTGGTGCAGGAACTGGGTAGTTGGGGCGGTATTGGTGAAGCGCAATTGCTGCATCATGCCAACGCCTGGGGACAGCAGACCGGCACCCTGTTTCTTTCCGGAAAACCCACCGGTGTTGCCCATGGCTGGCATCATGCGGAATTTGATGATTCACAGTGGCCTTCGCAAGCCATTGGCTCGTTTGCCAATACTCCGCCCGCATTGCTCACCTGGTACCGCATGGAATTCGCTTTGCCTGCGGTGCAACGCAATATTTGGCTTCCATGGTGTCTGCGTCTGGAAGCCATGGGAAATGGCTTTATCTACTTAAACGGCAACTCGATTGGCCGGTATTGGCAGCACGGCGGTCAGCGGGAATTTTATATGCCGGATAATTGGCTCCATGCGGCCGGCAGGAAAAATGTGTTGGCGTTGTGCCTGCGCCCGGTGGATCAAGCTACCGCCATCTCCGCCGCCGCAGCGGTGCCGTACCGCGTCTATGCGGAGCATCGCAAGGCGTGAGGTAGTCAGCGTTTAATATGTGGACTGCCGGGGCATGGTGCGGGTTTTCTGCGCAGCAGGTTTTTCGCCAATACCCCCGGCGCTTCATGGATCGCCCGCAGAGGGTCAAACGCGACCGCGGTAAAACGATAGCGCAGGAATTCGGAAAAACGTCCGGCATAAAAAGCCTGACGCGACAAGTCACAAAGCTGCGCAAAATGCCAATCCCGCTGAATTTTCCTGGCGACGTTCAGAGATCGGCGGCAATCCGGGCATTGGCGCGCCAGCAAATTCCGGTACTTGCGCTGAATGCGGCACTCCATGCGATAGCGGCTCCTAACGCCGGAAAGATGTCCCGGCGTACCTTCCTGGTAATGGGCCAGCACTTCGGGAATGCCGACTAGAATATATTTTTGTGCAATGCGAATGCACAGTTCCCAGTCTTCGGATGCCACGAGAGTCTCGTCAAATCCACCTATTTCCATCAGCACGTCCCGCCGCACCATCATCGCTGTGGGCCATGGTATTTTTAGCGCCAGAACATCATGCAAAGATAAACAGTCACCTGGATAATAAATTCCTTTGGTCCCGCCACGGTCGGTATATTCCACGCGAATGGCACAATGCACAGCACCAATTTCCGGGGTGGTAAATAAAGCCGCCTGTCGCGCAAGTTTCTCCGAATGCCAGGTGTCATCTGAATCGAGAAAAGCGATCAAAGTTCCGGACGCCTCGTGAATGCCGCGATTCCTGGCCTCACTGGCACCGGCATTGCTCTGGCGGATATAGCGTATTTTATGCCCATAGTGTGCCACGATCTGGGCCGTATTATCTGTAGAGCCATCATCAACTATGATCACTTCACATGACGCGTGGGTTTGCCGCAGAGCACTGTCAATGGCGCGCGGCAAAAGGGCGGCGCGGTTAAAGGTGGGAATAATAATGCTTATGAGGGGCACTGTGGTATGAGTCATGATTGAAATCTTTGAGAGTAAAAAAATAATAACATTGGGCACGCGTTTACTCTCTGCCTTCAACTCGTTATCCGCCGGCCACAACCAGCC
>JAKATV010000113.1 GCA_021818565.1 Planctomycetota bacterium | reverse complement strand
TACCTTGCCAATTACGTGATACGGCATGGCGGTATTTAACTCGCCGGCCAATTCGATAAAGCGCGCCGTGACATCATACTGTTTGGCTTTCCAGCTTAAATAAAACGGATCAATGGGAATGCAGTGGCCGCCGAGTCCAGGACCGGGATAAAACGCCTGGAACCCAAAGGGTTTGGTTTTGGCGGCGGCAATCACCTTCCAGACATCAATACCCATGCGGTCAAGAATTATTTTCAGTTCATTGATCAGGGCGATGTTAATGCAGCGGTAGCAGTTTTCCAGTATTTTTCCAGCCTCAGCAATTTCACAACTTTCGACCGGCACCACGGTTTTAACGGCCTGACCGTATAAAGCGCATGCCGCTTTCAGAGCGGAGGCATCCATACCGCCGACAACTTTGGGAATATCAACCGTGTGAAAATCCTTGCGGCCCGGATCTTCGCGTTCCGGGGAATAGGCCAGAAGAAAATCCTTCCCAGATTTTAATCCCCCGGCTTCAAGCACCGGCAACACAACTTCACGCGTGGTGCCCGGATAGGTAGTTGATTCGAGAATAATTAATTGTCCCGGGCGCAAATAGGCGCTGATTTTCGCCGCGGTTCCGGAGACATACTGCATATCCGGCTCGCGATTAACGGTAAGCGGGGTGGGAACACAAATAATCAGCGCATCGCATTGGGCCATACGGGAGAAATCAATGGTGGGCGCAAAATGCCCGGCCCGCACAAGGTCGCGAATGGTCTGCGGGGGAATATGCCGAATATAGCTTTTACCGGATTCCAACATCCGAACTTTGGCTTCATCTATATCAAAACCGATCGTGGTAAAACCGGAATCGGAAAAGGCTTTTACCAGCGGCAGCCCGACATAACCCAGCCCAATGACGCCCACAACCGCTTTTTTAGCTTCAATGCGTTGAACCAGTTCGGAAACAGACCAGGTCGTATTTTTCATCCGGATTTCCAAATTTAAGGTTATTTATGAGTAGGGACAGTCATAGGAACAACATGTTCGACCGCCTGTCGGACCTGGGGCGTTCCAGCAGAAGGCTCATGACGGGCCAGATACAGCAATCCGAGCAGCACCAGCAATCCAACAACAATTTCAACCGGGTAGTTCGTATCCATAATGACCCATCACCTCGTATCTGTGACTATCAAATAACCCGCCGGCTTTTACCGGCGATGACTATCAACTTGGCGGCGCAGAGTGCATTTGCGCACCCTGAAAAAGCCAGCAGATAACAAGCAGCGGCACGCCAATGCACAGCATGGCGTCGGCAAGATTAAATATCCATGGCCAATAGTGCAGAAGAATAAAGTCCCGCACTTTGCCGCCGTTGAACGCACGATCATACAAATTACCCATTGCTCCCGCCAGAATCAGTCCCAATGCAATATGCATCACCCATTGGCGGCGTTGCGTGTTCATAAAAACATAGACAACAAAACCAATCGCGATCAAACTGATGAGAATAAACAGCGGAGCCAACCCCGGCCCGACGCCGAAAACTGCGCCCGGATTTAATGTGGTGCGCAGTTGCAGGACATCCGGAATCAGCACCACATGATGCGCATCCGGTCCGTAACCCAGCCAAGCGAAGACCAGATGCTTGGTCCACAAGTCTGCGGTCAGGCCGCAGCCGGCAATAAGCACAAAGCGTGCCCAGGCAAGCGGAGATGATTTCGCCAGGGTGATTACCGTATTGGCATGGGGAAGCGGTGGAGAGCCAGACTGTTCCGGCAGGTGGGAAACCGAGCTGATTGGTTGATTCATGATGCCGTCCAGCCGAAACATTTCAGTCGATAAATGAATCTGTTATTCGTCTTCTTCATCAGAGATTTCTACGGTCGCATTCTCATGGCCATTACGCGGCAACATTCCGCTTTCCAGCATTCGCGCATATTCAATGCAGTATTTGGCCCATGGCTTGGCTTCCAACCGCGCTTTGCCGATGGGCTTTCCGGTCGCGACGCATACGCCAAAGGTGCCATTCTCTATCCGGGCGATGGCTTCTTGAATTTCTTTCAGTAGTTCCCGTTCGCTTTCAATAAGCCCGAGCGTAAATTCCTGCTCAAAATTGTCGGTTCCAACATCGGCCATGTGCATGGGACTGCTGGAATGATTATCCTGATTTCGAAAGGCCTCGCTTTCCATCGATCCGACATCACCCAAAATTTCCCGACGCTTTTCCAGCAGAAGGGTGCGGAAATTCTCCAATTCGGTTTTTGAAAGTTTGGCGGCCGGTATTTTCGCAGCCCCAGCGTCTCTTCGGATTGCGCCATTGATAGAATGGGAATTGCCGTTAATCACCTTGCCATTCATGGGCTGAGACCGCCGCCCATCAGGAATACTGCGACTTTTTGCCGTCCGTGACGGCTCAGGCCGGGATGCGGCCTTGCCTACACGAACAACTTTGTACGCGGCAGCTTTGCTGAGAGCTTTAACCGAACTACTCGCAACCGCTTTCTTTTGCGCACCGCTTATTTTGGCCGCCAACTTGGTCTTGGCTTTTAATTTCACTTTTTTGATAGCGGCCTTGCGGGCCGGTTTTGCCGGTTTGGTTTTGATCACTTTCTTAGCGGACATGTACACTCCATCAACTGCCGAAAAACCAACTCTTCGCCCCTCTTATTCTTCACTATCGCGGAAGCTCTCCGCGCAAAGTGCCAAGATTCATTAGGATATCGGCTCAATGCCTTTAAGTCAATCGAAACCTTTTACATTTTTTCGCGAAAAGTGAGTTTTTGGCCTGATTCACGACACTTTATTCTGTTAAGGGGCTGCCTGTTCGCGGATCCGTTTCGTTAGCGCGAAAATGGCCGGAGGACCCCAATGACGACGCCTTGAATGGTCACATCGGAATCTACGTATATGGGATCCATGGATTTATTGGCGGGCTGTAATCGAACACGATTCTTTTCGCGATAAATGCGCTTCAGCGTGGCCGCCCCGTCCGCGAGAAGCGCTACAACGGTTTCCCCGTCACGCGCACTGGATCGCTGTTCAACGATGACCAGATCCCCGTCGGCAATGTGGTCCTCTATCATGGAATCGCCGCGCACGCGCAGAGCGAACGTGCCAAATCGTGACGAAAACATATCTCCAAGGCTGATTGTGTCGGGATTCTCCACCGCTTCGATCGGATACCCCGCCGCGATGGAACCGGCCAGCGGAAAGTCCGTTGCCTGACTGTGTTGATTCCATGGTTCAGGCAGCTTCACTGCCGGATGCACAGTCAAAGAGCGTGCCTTGTGCGGTTCGCGCTGGATGAGCTTTTTTCGTTCCAGAGCCTGAACGTGCTCGAACACGGTGACCTTGGACACGCCGAGCTGATCGGCCAGTTCCTGCATTGTCGGCGAAAAGCCCTGTCGAAGTCGAAAGTCGCGGATAGCGGTAAGAATCGCCAGTTGTTTCGGCGTTGGTGTCATGTGAGTTCTCCATATAAAGAGATGGGCCGGCTTCCTGTTGATCGGCACCGGACATCCGCGGAGATTTTATTTTCCCCGGCGATCCCATGTGCATCGGAATTGTGGCCAGTACAGACTTCGGAAATACACCATTTTTCCGTGCTTGCTCGGAAGCGGTTTGGGCGGGCGCTGCCAATGCGGACCGGGCCCAAGGTGAATATTGGCTCTTCTGCCCACAGGCGGGGCATGGATCGAGCAAGTCGGGCCGCGATTCGATGCGATAGCTGCGCCCCGGGTGAACGCCCAGAAAAACGTCCCGCAATTCTCGAAACAGTAGTTTCAAGGGTGACAATATCTGGTCGCTGGTGATGTCTGGTTCTTCCAGCGCCTGCGGGCGATAGTGATGGGGGAACCAGTCCACGATATATTCCCCGCCAGGGCCAAGACTGCATAGCGGAACTTCCATCTGCCGCAACGGCTTGGCAATTACAAGGTCGCCGTTCGACCGAAGTTTTCCGGTATGGATACGATAAATTTCCATCCGGCTCCTGTTGCGACCAAGCAGCCCCGCGACGGACGTCGACTTCCTGCGGCCGCAAATACTCTCCCCAATAATTCCCGATATTTTGCGCTTCAAGATGTTGGTAATCATGCGATTGGACTCCTTTCCAATTTGCGTTTAAGGCGGAACCTACCATTGAGAAGGCCGCCGAGTGGCTCAAAGCACCCATCCTAGTGCTCTGCTTTATACTATGTCGGAACATTACGACCTCTTCCTTGAGAAAATCCGTAAGGCATCTGTTTGGATACTATACAGAACATTTTGCGAACGTCCAGTCCCAAGCTGATTTTTTTTAACCCTTGGAATCGCTGTTCCGTCAATTTTTACTTATT
>JAKATV010000011.1 GCA_021818565.1 Planctomycetota bacterium | reverse complement strand
GCCGATAACACATTCTTCACAGAGCCGACGCAGCGCCGTCGGCTCTGTGCTGGTCACGCCTAATTTGTAGGCTTGGCAGAGCACTATTATAATCCCGTTGGGTAGACGGGCTGGACCACCGGTTGCCAGTCCGAGACGGCGGAGGTGGTTTTTATGGTAGTTGTTATAACCGTACGCCGAAGGAGCCTGCAGAATGTCTTCAATTCACAAGTTTGTCGTGGTGCCGGCGGTGCCGGAAAAACTCGCAGCGCTGCACGAGTTGGCCTACAATCTCTGGTCGCTATGGAATTATGAAGCGGCAAGTTTATTTAATCGATTGGACCCGGATTTATGGGAAACCACCGGGCATAATCCGGTGCGGCTGCTGAATCTTATCAGTCAGGATAAACTGCGCGCCGCCGCGGATGATGAAGGGTTTCTGTCGCATCTTAATCGCATAACGTCGGACCTGAAATCCTATATGCAGCAAAACACCTGGTTTAAACTGCGCGCCGCCGCGGATGATGAAGGGTTTCTGTCGCATCTTAATCGCATAACGTCGGACCTGAAATCCTATATGCAGCAAAACACCTGGTTTAAACAGCGCTATCCGGATCGCAAGCCCGTGATCGCGTATTTTTCGGCGGAGTTCGGGCTGCATGAATCGCTGCCGATTTACTCCGGCGGCCTGGGAGTGCTTTCCGGCGACCATCTCAAAAGCGCCAGTGATCTGGGCATTCCGCTGGTCGCAGTCGGGCTGCTGTACCGTGAGGGATATTTCCATCAACAGTTGAATGCCGATGGCTGGCAACAGGAATTGAACCCGGAAAATGATTTTTTCTCCATGAGTATTACCCAGGTGAAAAATCAGGAAGGACAACAAGCGGTTATCACCGTGGATTACCCGGACTCGCAAGTTCGCGCCGCGGTCTGGCGGGTGCAGGTGGGCCGGGTAACGCTGTACCTGATGGATTGTAATCTGGAAATGAACAGCCCGCATAATCGGGACATCACCGCACGGCTTTACGGCGGTGACCACGAAATGCGCATCCGGCAGGAAATTATGCTGGGTATTGGCGGTTTGCGGGCCTTGGCGGCGGCGGGCATTACCCCAACGGTATGCCACATGAATGAAGGGCATTCGGCCTTTCTGGCGCTGGAACGCTGCCGCGTGCTGATGGAACAGGAAAAGCTGACCTTTGCCGAAGCGCGGGAAATGGTTGCCGCCAGCAACGTATTTACCACGCATACGCCGGTTCCAGCCGGCAATGACGCCTTTCATCGTGATTTAATTGAAAAATATTTCACCAACTATTGCCATAAACTCGGTATCAGCATTGATGAACTCATGGCCATGGGACGGGTGAATCCGCAGGATAGCAACGAATTTTTCGGCGTTACCGTGCTGGCGTTACGCATGGCGTGGCATGCCAACGGTGTCAGTGAGTTGCATGGGCAGGTATCGCGACGCATGTGGCAGCGGATTTGGCCCGAAATCCCCGCTCCGGAAATTCCGATTCGCCACATTACCAATGGCGTGCATACGCAGTCCTGGTTAAGTGAAGGCTTCGCGCGGCTCTATCAGGAATTTCTGGGCGCTAACTGGACGGAGCGCCCGGCCGATCACAGCATTTGGGGACGCACTGATAAAATCCCGGATGTTGAAATATGGCGCGTTCATGAACGCCGCAAGGAACGCCTGATACATTTCGCGCGCCAGCGGCTGGCCATGCAGCTTGCGCGGCGCGGCCAATCCGCGCTGGATATTCAACACGTGGACGAAGTGCTGGATTCAAAATCATTAATCATCGGCTTTGCGCGGCGTTTTGCCACCTACAAACGCGCGACGCTGCTTTTGCGCAACCCGGATCGCTTAATCAAACTTCTTAAAGATTCCAATCAGCCGGTGCAGTTTGTTTTTGCGGGTAAGGCCCATCCGCGTGATGACGGCGGAAAGCGCTTTATTCAGGAAATCATTCATTTCTGTCGGCGGGAAGATGTTCGCACGCGTATGGTGTTTCTGGAAGATTATGATATTGATGTCGCGCGGTATCTTACGCAGGGTGTGGATGTATGGCTTAATACGCCCCGCCGGCCCATGGAGGCTTCCGGCACCAGCGGCATGAAAGCCGCCATTAACGGAGCATTGAATTTAAGTATTCTGGATGGCTGGTGGTGTGAGGCGTCGGCTGAGGATAATGGCTTTGCCATTGGTGCCGGCGAAGATTACAACAACGATGAATACCAGGATGAAGTCGAAAGCCGGAAACTTTTTGATCTTCTGGAACGCGTGGTTGTGCCGCTGTATTACGACCGCAGCCTTGATGGCCTGCCGCGAAACTGGATCAAACGGATGAAAAATTCCATCCGCACGATCTGCCCGGTGTACAACACCAATCGCATGGTGCAGAATTATTCGGAAATGTTCTACCTGCCCGCGCATGATCTGTATATGAAGCTCATGGAGGGCCACGGTGCCGGAGCCGCGGCATTGGCGCAATGGAAAAAGCGCATCGCCCAGCTATGGGATCAGGTGAAGGTAACGCACGTGGAATCTCCGTGTGCCGGCACGGTCAAAGCCGGTGAAAGCGTCAAAGTATTTGCCACCGTTGAACTTGGCAGCATCCCCGTAGATAACGTGCGGGTGGAACTTTATTTTGGTTCACTGGATGCGTTCGGCAATATTCAGGATGCCCGTGTGCATGAAATGGCGCTAAGCACAAATATTGGATCTGGAGTGTTTCAATTTGTGGGTGCCATCAGCGCCGGAGCCTGCGGTCAGCAGGGCTACGCCGTTCGGGTATTGCCCAATCATCCCAATATCGCTCTGCGGTTTGAACCGGGATTGGTACGCTGGGGATAAGCCGGGCGCAGGAATCTGGAACCTGGAACCTGGAACCAAGAAACTGGAATTTTCTGGAATCGCTTCGCTTTTAATGTGCAGGCGTGACAGAGAACCAGTGCCGTGTCAGGGTACCCGGCGCTTTAACTCATTTACGCTTCGGGTGCCAATTCATCAAGGCTTTCCACCTGCTGGCGATGGTAGGTTCCCCGCACCACCCAATAGGCTCCCAGCAAATTCCAGCAGATCGGCAGGAAACGAATGGCTTGGGCCAACGCAAAGGCCTGACTGGCGGTATCCACGCCGCGCGCCACAAAAAAGTGCAGCAAAATGGCATCCATCACGCCGATGCCCTGTGGCGGAACAATCGGCAAACTGGCCGCCAGGGCCGCCACCGGAATACACGCCATAAAGTAACCGAATGATGCGTGCATCCCAAAAGCTCGACCCGCTAAGAACCCCGCCAGCGGCAGTACCGCCTGCGACACGACACTGGCTGCCAGCGTCATCGCTACCACACCCGGATGGTCACGATACACCCGCAGCGTGCGATCCGCGTGTTTGATAAATTCCGGCAATGGCAGGCGTTCAATCAACGCATCAAGATGTAGGAACTTCCGTAATCGTGTCGAAAAATAAACAATTCCGCCCGCCAGCGTCAGGCCCAGCAGGCCGGTAATCAGCCACAGCACATGCACCAAAACCGGGTCAGAGACGCCCTTGCCTGAAGCGGAAAAATGATTTGCCGCAAGCTGCGCCGCCGCCGCTACGCCGGCCACAATCATCAAACCAATTAGACCGATGACCCGATCCAGAATCACCGTGACCGCACTTTTCGTTTTTTGCCCGGTGATGCGGCCGGTGTAAATAATTTTGACAATATCCCCGCTGGTGGTCCCGGGAAGAAAGGTGGAATAAAACTGCCCCACAAATGTCAGGGTCAAACATTTCAGGTAGGGTAAATTCATGCCCTGCACCAGCATGAGTTGCCGCCAGCGCCACGCGGTAATGACAAAGGGCAATCCCAGCAGCAACAATGCCGCCAGCAAAGGCAGCGGCTTAGCCCGGCCCAGCAGATGCGGCAGCCCCAGGGCCACTGATACTTTTCCGTGCACCGCCACCAGATAACTGCCCGGCACCGCCAGCAGTTTGGGGAATTTGATCGGCGCCTTCGTGGCCCGGGCCGTTACCACCTGCCCGTGCGGCAGACGAACCGTCACCTTCCGGCCTTGAAATTGCAGCGTATACAGGGTGCCGCGCCGCGCTAAAAGCGGCAGCGGCGTGTTGTGCAGAAACGTCACATTGCGGATGACCTGCCCTTTTCTGATCACCGCCTGATCATGCCAGGCGATATGGGAAATCACATACCAAAGTCCCACAACCGCAATCAGAATTTTGATGACGGTAATGGTCACTTTGCGCGCGGTGTGCGGTTTTGTCTGGGTCATGCAAAGCCAATCTTCACAGGGAATTCAAAATCAGATGCCC
>JAKATV010000536.1 GCA_021818565.1 Planctomycetota bacterium | reverse complement strand
TCCCGAGATGCGCCCGTATTCCGCCATTTCTGCGTCGATTCACTGGGAACCAGCAAGGTGGCCTCAAGGTTACTGCTTCCCGATCTGCGGAAAACGGGAATTTCATATCACGTGACGCGCTCCGGCCAGCGCATCGCGTATCGGTTACACGGCCAAAACGTTCATTCACCGGACAGGAGACCCCATGCGGTTAGGTTTGCATGTTCCCGTTTACGGCTTATTAAGTCGCTTTGGTATCGCTTTTTTCCTGGCTGCGGGCCTGAGTCCGCCTTTCTTATCGGCGAGAGCACTGGCTGCCGACGGGCTGGCCCTTGGCGCGCCGGGGGCGGCGCGGTCCATGGCCCATTCGGGTGCGGTGCCGGCACTGCTTAGCCACCACTTGGCGAATGTGTTTACGGCATCTGAACCGTTGGCGTTTCGGTTTCGCACAGCGGCGAAAACATCCTTCCAATGGCGGGTGTCGAATTGGCGGGGACGGCTCCTCGCCAGAGGGGTGCTGGCCGCGGGTAGCTGGACCTTGGCGCTGCCGCCACTGCCGCTGGGCTACTACCAATTGCGGCTAAGGCCCCTCGGCTCAAACCGATGGTCCAGCTTCGTGCCATTGGCGCGCGTGGCCACCCCCGCCTCACGGCGGCTCAATCCCGACAGTCCTTTTTGCGTGGAAAGCGCGCAAAGTCTGCTGACCACGCACGATTTTCAGGGCAACAAATTGCAGCCACCGCACGCCGATCTAATTTGCTCCGAACTGGAACATTTGGCTGGCGTACCGATGGTGAGGGATTTGATGTGGTGGGGGTGGGGCCGGTCGACGAATCCCAAACCGGGCGTATACGCGTGGGGACGTTATGGGAGAACTATCCATCAGTTGTCGCGGCGTGGCATCCAAGTACTCGACGGGCTGGATACGCGGCATCCGCCCGCGTGGGTGAAGGGATGGGGGCATGATCTGATGGCCCTGTACCGTTACACCCGGGCGGCGGCGAAGCATTTTGCCGGTCGCGTCACCGCATGGGAGGTGGGTAATGAGGAAGACCTGCCCATTGCCGCCGGCCATTGCTCGACTTGGACGGCTGCCGCAGTGCAAAAAGCTGCCTATTTGGGGTTAAAGGCCGGTGATCGGCGGGCCTTGGTTTTAAATGGTCCGATTGCCTTGGTATATCCCCACCGCGCCATCCTGAATTTGATGTTACGCAACGGGATGGGGGATTACTTTAACATTTTCGACTTCCATGACTATGTCCCGGTAACCTACGGCCAAGATGTTGCCACGGCCCGAACTTTGTTGGCCCATTATGGATTCAGCAAGCCCATCTGGGTTTCAGAGGTTGGCTTGCCCACCATGGGACGCAGCCGCCCCTTGCAACCGGGCGGCCATCCGGAAGACAATGCCGCACAGGCTCGCTGGCAGGCCGAAGCGGTGGTCCAAGATGAAGTTTCCCTACGCGCCTTAGGCGTGGCACGGGTGTTCTTCTTTGTATTTCCGCCCTTTAGCGGATCCAATGGCCAGAAAGTCTGGGGCCTGCTGCGGTGGAATTGGACGGTTAAACCTGGTTATGTCGCTTTAGCAAATCTGACGATGCAGTTGGGCAACCGCCATTATCTTGGTCCGTTAGCCTTGGGCACGGGCGTGCACGCCTATCTGTTCCAATCCCGGCGCGTCGGGACCGCGTCACTAACGTCAGGCGGTGGCGGTTCTCCAGCGGACGGCGGCCAAACCCTGGTGGTTTGGGCGGCCAAAAAACAGAGCGTCATTTTGCCCGTCCGCTCCAAGCGGGTTGACTCTTTGCAGCGGGTCAATTTGGTGGGTACGCCGTCGTGCCTTTCGCCGGGTCCTGATCAACGTTATCACCTCACTGTGGGACGGGCACCGCTTTTCATCAACGGGCCCATGGGTTTGCGCCCCAGTGCTGCGCCGCCATCCGCGCCCGCTATCATTGCAAGACATTCCGCCAAAAACTTAGCCATAGTGCTGCGGATAAAATTGGGCCGGACTTTCACCAGTCGTGGCAATTACGCCACCTTGCCAGGCAACCGTGGCCACGCCTTGGTGGAGGCCTATAACTTCGGTTCCAAGCCAGTGCGGGGTGCGTTGTACGACTCCAGTGTCGGGTGGAGCATTCGCGGCCTGCCGCGCCGTATTACCGTGCCCGCCATGGGCGTCTTCAAACTGCCAGTGCAGGTTCAAATTGCCCCGGCGGGGCGGCAGATGATACGGCAACATCCGTTCCGCAAGATGGCTCTGAAACTGGCCGGGCGCTTCGCCGGCTGTTCGGTTGATCCGGTCGTAATTCCCATTCGGCACCCCTTCGCCCGATTGCTTTCCTTTTTCAAACGACGTTCTATGAACGTGGTAAATCCGAAACGATGGAACGCCAATGCTTCCGGGAAAATGACCATAACGGCCGATAAGCGGCAGCATGCCGTGCGGTTCCAAGTGGCTTTTCCGCCGCATGCGGGCGGCTGGGTTTACCCGAATTTTAGTTTGCGTGTGCCAGCTGAAGGCTTAGCCGGGTCGGTCGGAGTCAGTTTCCAAGCTAAAAGGCAACCGTTGGCCGCAGGTCAGGCACCTCCGGCCACGACGTCCAATTTATTGATGGCGGTCAACGCCAAGGGCCAACGGCGGGGCTTCCCTTATCCGCTGGCCTCACACTGGCGGACGGTATATGTGGCTTGGGGCCATTTCAACCCCGCCACCGTGGTGGCTCTGCGCATCGGATGCAATCCCCGCGAGGGTCATTTTACGTATTGGGTGCGTGATTTTAACGTCTATTACCAGCGGGAGAACCGGGCGAAATAAGGCAGGACGTCAGCAACAAATAAGTCTGATCCCGCCATCGTAATGTCATGCGGGACATCCAGCCCCGATATACTCGATGCGGTTACTAATGGCACATTTAACTTGGATATTTGGCCGCAAAATCAGCCTCCTAATTGCGTCTTTCGCCCGCTATTAATGTATCAGCAGAAACCGAGTTGAGTATATGTTGCACGTAGGCAGGAGGCCAAGGATTGGCCGTGATTCAGAGCATGTCGTTGGTTGAAGCCTTTAGTTCGGTTCGCGTATTGAGAAACGCACAATCCAGACCAGCGGCGAGTTGGCGGGATGGAAACAACGGCCCGGACTCAAGGCCGTGTGCCGGGTACAACGGGAAGTATGGAACCGTACACCTAAATCACACACCAAACAGACCGCCTATCATACGCGAGATGAATTATCGCATGCGCTGATCACCGCTATCGGCACCCCGCGGCTCGCGTAACACAGACCAAAGCGGTACAATTCCCGCTGTTGATCAACGCTGCTCGAAGGACGCCCGGCCTGGTGGGTTCTGATAGCTCCCTGGGTGGGCGCGAACGGCAACCGAACCAAAGAAAGGCTGTGGATGATCGGACAGATCGTCTCAAAAAAACGGGTCGCGGACCATGGCGAAGTTTTTACCAGCCAGCGCGAGGTCAACGCCATGCTGGATATGGTGAAGCATGAGACCGAGCGAATCGACTCGCGCTTCCTCGAACCGGCCTGCGGCACGGGTAACTTCCTTGCCGAGATACTTACCCGCAAACTTGGCGTCGTGGAAAGCCGCTATCGGCAAAGCCCCATTGAATTGGAACGCTACACCCTGCTGGCGGTCACATCCATCTACGGTATTGATCTGCTGTTGGACAACGTAACCGAGTGCCGCCGGCGGTTGCTGGAAATAGTGAAAACAAAATTTCCGGGGCAGTTCAGTGAAGCGTTGGCGGCGTCGATCCAATTCGTTCTCCAGCGGAATATTGTCCACGGCGATGCGCTCTCACTGAAAACCGTCGGGGACCAGCCGCACCCCATTGTTTTTTCCGAATGGTCGCTGGTAAATGGCAGCATGGTGAAGCGCCGCGATTTTGAATTTCATGAGTTATTGTCATTTGCCGGGATAAAAGGAAAACCGCTGTTCTCTGATTTGGGTGAAGAAGCCTATTTCCCGGAACCGATTCGTGATTATCCCCTGACCCATTATTTGAGGTTGGCCGATGGACAAGAATAACTACAATCCGGACGTACTGACTTGTCTGGCGAACCTCAGCAGCGATGAGGTTTTTACGCCCCCGCAGGTGGCCAATGATATTCTCAATCTGCTGCCTGAAGAACTTTGGAGCGATCCCCAAGCCACGTTTCTTGATCCGGTCTGTAAGACCGGCGTATTCCTGCGGGAAATCGCCAAACGCCTCGACGCCGGGCTGGAAAAACGGATGCCCGACAGGCAGAAGCGAATAAACCATATTTTTACCAAACAACTTTTTGGTCTGGCCATTACCGAATTAACCGCCCTTTTATCCCGCCGTTC
>JAKATV010000001.1 GCA_021818565.1 Planctomycetota bacterium | reverse complement strand
GCGTAGCAGATCCTGGGGGATATCGCAACTCTGACCCTGCGTGGCCTGTCGGTCAAACAGTTGCGCGAGCTTTGCACCCGCATACCTCCAGCCCTGCAGGCTGAACTTCAAATCACCTCCAACCCTGACGATCCGCAAATCCCCGTCGGAGGCCGCCGATGACCCAAAGCGGTGCCCCAGCAGCGTCACCATCCGTCTCCTGGCAGGATATTATCTGCGCCGATCAGCCCGCTGCGGCAACCTGGGCCCACATATTTCAGCGTCTGCAAACGCTCGCGTTGGCCGCTACATCACCTGCCGCCCTGCATCGCGAAACCGTTGCACCGGATCGGCTGCTCGCTGAAACCGCTTGGGACCTGTGGCAACAGTTTCCCACCGCCGCCCCCAGCGCCATTGCCGGTATCCGCGATTTCTGGCAGCCGCCTATAACATCCGCCGGTACCGCCGTATTGCTACTCGATGCTCTTTCACTGCGTGAGCTTCCGCTGATCATCAGCGCGGCGAAAAAACGTGGTATCGAGCCTGCCAATATTACTGTCCGTGCCAGCGTAGTACCCACGGAAACCGATCAATTTTCCGCCGCCCTTGGTTTGTCGGGCCGCGCCAGGCTCGCCAATAATCAGCCACCCGCTTCCTTCATCTTCAACGGCCCGGATGTCTACACAGATGTCCTGGCCGATCCATTTATTGATTGCGTAGGCCGTATTGGTGCTCAGCCCCGCCTGTTCCTCTGGCACAACTGGCCCGATGAGCCTCTGATTCACCTTCATAGTAATCGCCCGGATGGCGATACCGTTGTAGCGGCCGAAATTAAACGCACCCTCGCCTCCGATGGCTTTTGGGCCTTCCTTGACCGCCTGCGCCAGGGGCGACGACTGCTTATTACATCCGACCACGGTTACGCCACCACCGCCGATTTTTCCAGCGAAGTCAAAGCCCCCGAAGATGTCCGCCAGTTAGCGGGCCAGTTTGGTGCCCAGCGTGCCGTGCGTGAAGACAGTTGCGCCCCCTGGCTTCAACGCCAATTCCCACCGCCCGTGCTGCGTTTCCCGGACGCCCGTGGCGCATGGCTCCTGGTCGCGGGCCAGCGGAAATGGAAAGTCTCCGGCGGCTTTCCCACCCTATGCCACCGCGGCCTGTCACTCTTGGAAGCGGCGGTTCCCATGATAGAATTACCGGCGATTTGATACAGCATCCAACATCGATTCGGTCAAATTTATCGCACTAATTTGCTTGGTGTTCTCGCGGAGTATCTGAAAATATTGTCAACAAAAGTTCGGAATCATCAATAAGCCGATAGACGGGCTTTCTACCGGAAAGCATCTCACTCTCGGCCAAGATAATAGGAACGCCATCGCCGCGCTTATCCATGAAATATCCTCGTTCCACGCCGTCCCGTGATTCAACAATGGGGGTCTCCGCCAGCAGACTGGTAATAAGCTCGTTTCGCGTGACCTGCCGGAAGGGCATGCTCTCCACCGTAACGGTATTGGGTAACGCCCCCGGCGAGTAAATCTCCAGGCGATCATCAAAGATGAAGAACCGTATCTTCGAGCCGGCAACCGAATAATCACGATGTGCCACCGCATTAACAATTGCTTCGAAAATAGCCCGCACACTAAACTGGGGCTTTTCCTGGCGATGCGGCAACTTTTCCGCTCCCACTATCTGATTCCGTTTCAGAAACGCCATTGCCTGCATAATCTGCATGTCCAGTGGCCCCACGATGTCTTGCGCGTCGATCTGGTAATTGGTGTCCTGCCTGGTACCGCGATAGCGCACAGCTTGAATGAAGGCGCTGGGGAGAAAACGCTCCGGATGCTCACAGCAGAATAAAATTCCCGCCACCGACGCGCAAATTCCCCCGCTCTCATCTCTGACCAGCAGGTTCCGTTTCAACAGAATCGTCTCGGCCGGTTCACTGGATCGTGTCGTATACCTTTCCCAAAGTGGCCGCGAAAAGTTCGCCATGCCCGTTCCCGGAACCGGTTGTTCCTCAAACCGGATCAGCCGGGCCTGACTTCGCTGCTGAAATAGGCGGGCAAGATATTCCGGCGGCATTTTGCGTTTCGAACTGCCTTGTCGGTGGAAATAACCGCCGGGGCTTTCGTGGACAAACAAGCTTCGTGGAATGTCTATTTTCAAGACCGCCCGCAATACCCCGGTGCTGTCGGGAATCTGAATCCGGAAGGATCGAAAAAGGACCGGCGGTTTAATGCTTTCGTTGCATATCTCATAAATGTAGCGCTCCACCGCCTCAAGCCTGTCAATTTCAATACCGTCGATGTCCCGCGTCTTATCGTCAACACCGAGTACCAGCACGCCCTCATGCGTGTTGGCAATAGCCGCCACATCATCCGCCAGGTCGTCACGTTTCGGTTCAGCTACCCGATCCCCCCTAAACCTTACCACTTTTAACTCCAGGGAAGTGTCCTCGCCCAGTCGTATTTTTTTCAGCAGATCCTCAGGACTGTCAAACATGGTGCGACTCCTGTGCGATACGGCGATAGCGTTCCTCAAACGCCTTGCGTCCACCTTCTAAAATGCCGCAGATTGTATTCCTCACCTTATCCTCCTGCAGGCACCCCTCCGCCTCAATTTGCGTCTGACCGCCCCGCGCACAAAGCGCTACCACCATCTCCGCATCCCCGTTCACTACGATATTGGCGTTGTGCGTAACCACGATGACCTGTCGGTGCCGTTTAGCCGCCCGCAATTGCGTTACCACCAGATCGTATATCAAATGGTTGTCGAGATCATCCTCCGGCTGATCGAGAATCAGCGGCTCTGTGCCATAAGACAGCAGGAATGCCAGCATTGCGGCGGTTTTCTGTCCCGGCGAGCCTTCTTCAATGAGCCGGAAGTTTTTCCCATCGCCCCTTGTGCTGTATTTAACCTCCAGAGAGTCCTCGGGAAACCAGATGTCCATCCGATCCAAAGCCTCCGGCGGAAGACTGGAAATATGCGCTGCGAATCGCCTATCCCGCACCTCCTCTGACGTTGCACCGTCTGATGCAATTTTCCGGACAAACCTTTTGAGATTCTCTAACGATTGTTCAATGGGTGCCTCTCCCGCGTCGGCCCGATAAATACCCCCTAACAACCCACCCCGGCCCGGCCCGCCAATATCGTTTTCAAATCTACCATCTTCGCGTTGCACCAATTTTCGAAAATCTGCTTCGACGGTCTCCTGGCCCCCGTAGGGCAGCACCGATATACGGACGTGCGGATTATCTCTAAGAACCTTGTCAAGGAATTCCTTTCTCATTTCAGTCAGGTGCCTGCGAACGCCCATCAGTTGTTGAAAACTTTCTTCCCACTGCTTTTTCAATTCCGCAGCCTGCCTTCGCCGATCCTCCATCTCTTTAAGCCTCTGCTCAATGACTTGCCGACGCTGCACCAGTAGGCCGTAAGACGAAATATCTCCCGCCTTTGCGTTGGCCAACTGCTCCCGCAGCGATTCATAAGCCGCTGTGGCTTTTTCCACTGATGATTCCCAGATTGATTTGCCTATCGATTCCTTCCACAGGTCACGCAAACTATCCGCCTGCGTTGCCAATTCCGCTACCGCCTTGATGATCCCATCAAGCTGCTTACTTACCTTAGCCGCCTGGTCCTGAATCTGCTTGTCGCCAACATCGTTGGCGTCAAACACGGAAGAATTAAGGGACTCCGGTGCAACCTCGGCTGCCATCCGGCGTAACTGATCTCCCATGGAATACCAACTCTGCTCCCATGTTTCTATCGCCTGTTTTTGTCGTCGCCGTTTCTGCAAATCCTTGAGGATTTCTTTCTGCCCTGACTCCTCGAATATAGCTAGCTTGCGTTTCACGTCATCCAGTTCACCTCGCAGAGTAGATTCCTCCGCCAGACCGGCATCCAGTTCCCGCGCTTTGGCCTTCAATGACAGATAGCGTGCCTCCTCCTCGTTCCACTTACTTTGCCATCCTTTAAAATCCACGCCTGCCGACTCATTAATTACCTCAAGCAGCGCACGCGGAGTTTTCGCCATTTGAAATATCTGCTTCTGGCTGAATATGCGAACGGGGAACCGCTGTCGGACATCACCTTCGGCTCGCTGCCAACCACCACTCATTGTTCCCTGTATGGGATCCAGAGTGCCGTCGGGACTCCATTGAATACGAAATCGCGTATTATCTTTACCATAAATAACCTTAATGGTCGCGTCCTTCGTTAACAGTCCGCCATCACCGCGTTCCGAATTAACTTTGCCGTACTTTTCAAATTCGGCTTTCAGTCCGCCATGCAGTTCCTCATCTCGACGCAGGGCCAACCGCAGGAATTCAACTAAGGTAGATTTGCCGGTTCCCCGACCACCGATGACCGCATTAAGCCATGGATTAAACCTCAAGGTAAACGGAGCTCCGCGCCCCATATACAGGGCGTTGCCAACCTCAATAGATTCAATCGTTAACGGAGCGTGCTGGTTTGGATTATCCTGCGCCTGATCCGAGCGTAACACGGAAAGTGGGGAACCGTCCAGAAGCGCCAGCCGCAGCCCTTCAATGCACGGCTCGCCCATTTTTACCCAGGTGAAATGACTCCCCGGATACCGCCCTCCTGCATTGCCTGATGGATGATGCGCATCGGCCCCAAGTACCTCTGTCCAATTTAATTTCTTGGAAATATAGTCCTGTGGCTTTTGCGCGGCCGTTTCCACCACTTCCATCGCAAAGATGTCCCCGCAATCTAGAACCTGCCGCAATGTGCTGCCGTGCAGATCATTGAACAGCCCCTTTGACTTGTCCACATGCGCCGGTATCGCAATGCCGCCTCGATGTGCAATCTCCTTAACCACTTCCATCAACGAATTGGATGTAACGTCGTCGCTGCTCCCCCTGGTACCCATGAAACCCGCCGCGCCCAGCAGACTGTCAATATCCGCTGTCGTTGTCCCTGGATCAAAAATTGCCAGCAGATGAATTCCACCGCTGACCGATATTTCAACTCCAGGAAACAGGTGAAGCGGCCTGAACCTATCTCCTGCCGCCTTCCGCAAATCTTGCAATGCCCGCTCGAGTTCGTCAATCCACATACCACTGTTATGATCCGTAATTGCGACGCAATCAATGCCCGCGCGCATATAATCCAGCAACCAATCTTGGGCATTGCGCTGGATGAGTTGCTGCTGCTGCGGCCCCTTGCCGTAGTCGCTGGATGCCGGTGTGTGTGTGTGAAAGTCAAACTTCCACCACCGCGAGCCGTTCCATGCCCCAGTCATCTATGATCTCCTTCTTGCGTCATACTCTGATCCTAACATATTTAAGCCATTCTTGCCCTGTGCAACACCCCTTGGGAAAAATCGACTAAAGCGACTCCCAATAGCAAGCCTCCTCCATTATGATAACCCCCATGACCAACGCCACTTCCCATCTTTTTCCTGACATGCCGGGACTTACCGATAGCGGTAGTGCGCCCAAAAAATCTGCGCGTAAATCCGCCGCTGCTGATCATTCCAATCTCCCTCCCAACCTGGCTCAGCCGGTGCCGGTGAAAGTCCCTGATTTTTCCGACCCCAATCGTCCAAAAACATGTCTGGAAGTTGACTTTCCCATCCTTCCAATCAACGCGCTCTCCGCCCTGGAAGGCAACGCCGGCAAACCGATCTATCAAATGAGCAAATGGTGGGCACGTCGCCGATCCTGCATTTTCCGCGCTCTGCTCATCGCCGCCGCCATGGAAGCGCCGGTGAAGAAGCACCCCGATGGCCAACCCATCCTCGGCCCTGATGGTAAACCCGTTGTCGATCAAGATGCCGCCGCCGCCGCGGTCTGGAATGTCTATTACGCCAACCATCAGGCCGCCGGGAATTTCAAGCAGCTTTCCGTGCTTGATCCCTTCATGGGTGGTGGCACGACGTTGGTGGAAGGCTCACGCCTGGGCTTCAAAGTCAGCGGTGTCGATCTTAATCCGGTGGCATGGTTTATCGTAAAAAATGAATTAGCCTGCACCGATCCCGCCGAGGTCAAAGCCTTTTTCGACCAAATTGAGGCCGAAGTTAAACCGCAAATCCAACCCTTCTACGTAACCGATGGTGTTGGCGGAAAAAAGGGAACCTGGTTCAAAGTTACCCCCGATGGCAGCCGCGAAGCCATGCCCACCGATTTTGACCCCTGCAACCTGCCGCCTGAACGCCGCAAGCCCTACCAATATGAAGGCCCCGAAATCATCTACACCTTCTGGGCCAAGCATGGCCCCTGCAGCAAGCCCGGCTGTGGCCACCGCACGCCGATTTTCCGTTCCCCTGTTGTCGCCATCAAAAAACTCGGCGTGAAATACATCCCCTGCACCTGCAAAAATAAAAACTGCCACCTCAATTTTCACGCCGAACTCGGCGACGCCCGCATCGCCCCGGATGCTGAACATGTCGTTTTGGAAAATGAATTTCCCTTTACCGTTCTTTCCGCCGAATTCACCACGCGCCTGATGGAATATGGCCAGGGCGGCAAAACTGATAAAGAATTTCGCATCCGGGAACTCTCGGATTTGGTGGAAAGTGAACCGGGTTTTCAATGCCCACGCTGTCGCACCTGGTCCGGCCAAAGCATTCGTGATGTGCTGACCTTGCATCGCAATGCCACCCGGTCTGCCGATATGGATAAAAAGCACCTCGGTATCCTGCCGGAGCGCAACGGCAAAAAGCCCGTCTATTGCACGCTGCTGATTGATCCCGAATGGCTTGCAGGCAGCCCTGGCGTAGCCGAGGATGGCACCGAACTCGGCGGCTACATTGACGCGCCCGTGGAGGCCACCGAAAAATGGTACCGCGAACGCCTGAAGAATCTTCGCCTCATTGAAGTCCGTGGAAAAGTTGGCGGCCAAGGGAACGCACCCGCCGAAGGGGATTTGGCCGAGGAGACCTCCGCCGAAATTTCCGGAGAAAGCGTGGATGAAAA
The DNA here is from genome assembly GCA_021818565.1 of Planctomycetota bacterium. Lineage (GTDB taxonomy): Bacteria > Planctomycetota > Phycisphaerae > WQYP01 > WQYP01 > JAMDCX01. The sequence continues at coordinate 15,650 of JAKATV010000001.1, read as the reverse complement.
AATCTGGCTTCCACCCATCATCAGGTTGGCCGACGGCAAAGAGATCAATACGCGAGCCGAGACAATTGCGCGCAAGGCTAACGGCAAGGAGTGGGATTCGCACTTCGTGTGCGCCGCCTGCGGCACACCGCAGGATTTTCGACTAGCCGTGCAGGCAACGCGGTGCACCGCACCGGTCGCGTCATACGCGCTCCAGACATTTGCCGCGGACAGAAAGGGGGCAGATCATCCCTATTGCGGGCGATGCTTCAAGGTCCCCGGTGATGCAGACTGCCGACGCCTGGTCGCTGCGGAAAGAGAGTGGGCCACACGAAAAGAAACGGACCTGAATGGACACTGGCCACGAGAGGAGATTCCCTTCACATACATGACGCACCAGGCGAACTTCGCGCTTCCCGAGCAGGGCTACACACACTGGTATAAGATGTTCAATCCACGCCAACTCTTCGTCCACGCAAACCTCCTCCGAGCGATCACAAATACTGGAGCACCAGGGGATGTGCGTGAACAATGCCTCTGCGCGCTGCAGCAGTACACTCGAGCCCAGAATGCCTTCTGCATCTGGGACATCGCCTTTGATAAGCTCTGCCCTTTTTTCAGCAATTCAAACTACGCGCCCAAACCCCGCTTCGTCGAGAACTGCGTCTTCGGTGCGGTGGGAGGTGGGAAATGGACGAGCGCCGCAAGCGGCGTGACCGAGGGCCTAGCTTGGGCTAGAAGTCCTTGGGAGCCCGCCCCGCCAAGCCCTGACCGCAAGGAGACCGGTGCCCGTGTGGGGACAAACGACCCAGTACTCTACGGCGCGGCCCTCCACTGCGGATCCTCGTCGGACCTACCTTTCCACGGATCATTCGACATTGCAATTACTGATCCCCCGTTTGGCGACAACATCTATTACTCCGACCTTTCCAATTTCTTCTACGCTTGGCTTCGACTGCCACTCAAAGATCGCTACCCCGACCAGTTTGCGCCATCAAAGACCCCCAGTGCCCAGGAGGCCCTCAAGCCTCGGATGCTCTCCGAAACTGAAGGTGACCAGCATTATTACGACCGCTTGATGCCGTGCTGGGCGGAGTGCCTCCGCGTCCTGAAGGACGGGGGTCTGATGGCCTTCACATTCCATCACAGCGAGGATGCGCAGTGGGAGATTGTGTTGCGCAGCCTATTCGACGCGGGGTTTTATCTGGAAGCGACGTATCCGATTGCCAGCGATGAGATGAAAGGCAAGGGCGGGCAGTTCGGCGCGAAGGGGACCGAATACGACATCATCCACGTCTGCCGCAAGCGACTGGAAGAACCAACGTCCGTCTCCTGGCCAAAAATGCGCCAATGGGTCAAAGGGGAATTGGCCCGCCTGCGTCCAGTATTGGAATCCTATCACAGCCGTGGCCTCTCTGATGCCGACATCCGCGTGATCCTCCGCGGCAAGGCCCTGGAATTTTTCAGCCGCCATTACGGCAAGGTTCTGGTTTCCGCCCCCGGCGGAGAAAATGCTGTACTATCCATCCGTGACGCCCTGCTGGGCATCAACCAATTGCTTGATGAAAGCTCCGGCCAACCGGGCCAGCGCCCGCCGAGCATTGTGCAGCCCGTCGTCTACCAATTCCTCCGACTCTTCGGCACCAAATCCGCGTACAGCCGCGATGAAATCAGCAAACTTCTGCGGGGCACCGCCATCCAGCAGCGTGATTTTGAACGCGCCGGCTTCAGCCCGTGGATTATTGAGCACGACAAACTCGTTAAGCGCGTCCCCATTTATGACCGCTTCCAACTCATGCGGCAACGCCAGCGCCGGGAATTAAGGACCGAACTGGATCAGGCCCATTTCCTCATCGGAGCCGCGCTGCCGGTAAAAGAGGGTGATACCGGCACCAATATTGAAAAAGAACTGGAGCGCGAAACCCTGTTAATCCGCCCCGGCGTCGATGCGCTTTTAGATTGGTACAGCAAAATCCCCGCCGGCCCCGACGAACCCGGCATCCCCGCCGCCGCCAACCTCGCCCTGACCCTGCTGCGCGCCGCCCTGGAAACCCAACGTGCCCGCATGCGTCAGGAACAACCCCTCCTCTGGGAAGAATGGCAATCCGCCACAACCTAACCACCGCGTCGCCCCACCCCATAAAGCCGCGACCGCGGGTCGCGCCCAACCCCTGCGACCGCCGACGCCACCCATCATCCGTTATTCATTGCGGCATCAGCAAACAATTGATAATCCGGATGGCGTTCTTGCCAGTTTTTTAGGGCTTCATAAAGCAATGTACCGGTAAATTCCGGCTTGCCGTATGCCAACCGCAGAGATTGGGATAGCCTCTCCTCCGAGACATCGCTCGCATTCTTGGTACCCCAACATTTTCGTAGCGCGACCCCCATCACCTCAACCAAATCGTGCCCGCAGCATAATTGCTTTTGATCCGGATTCCCCTCGAATACAGCAGCCACTTCCGTAAGGGTATCCTGGAGGAGACCGTGCTTCCCGCTCCGTTGGCAAACGAGGTTGCACATGCGCGTTGTATCCCCGGTAAGCAAAGCATCGTCAACGAACTTCGAGAAATCAATGCCATCGAATTTCAATGCGTATGAATTTGAGTTGTTAAGCCATCTCAGCGCGCCGAGTGGCGCGGCTGCTTTTAGTAAAACCTCTCGCAGACCATCAACGCCACCATCTCCCATGGCTCGCTTAAGTTTTTCTTCCGATCCCATTTCGCGGATGACTTTAGAAAATGCGCCTGAGAATAGCAACCCAACCTCAAGGTCGTGGTAATCAGTTAAAAAAAGGTTGTCCACTGATGGACAACTGCCATCCAGGCGGCAGAAATCCGCATCATTTATCCCAAAAACTCCCTCCGTGGCCGTGGTATTTAACCGATCTATTACCGTCGCTACGAATGGCCCGGCGCACACGTGGCGCACTTCCTGGCCGTTAAACATCCCAATGTAAACTTTTCTGTCGGTTTCACCCTCAAGGACGCAAATGGGGCCTTTGACCACATCTTGCAGCAAACGCACTGTATTGGCGTAGCTGTCGGCGTTTAAATACTCCCTCACGGCTTGGGCCCCTCCAGTGCGGCCGTAAGGTCCCACCGGTCGTCAATAATTAGTGGTGAGTGTGTGGCCACCAAAAAATCCATCTGAATCACGCCGGATATCTTCTCAAGGTCTTTCAAAAACGCCTGCTGCCAGGCGACATGGAGTGATAATTCAGGCTCATCAATTAAGATCAGTGCACCTTCACGCACATCGAAAAGAAGTTGATTGGCAAGAACCACCTCGTGTTGTTCGCCGGAGGAAAGTTCTGAAGGGGGTACGATTCCACGCTGTGGTGTCTCGAATATAAAGCCCTGACTCTTGTCGATCTTCATTTGCTTATATTGAAACCGCCGGTTTATCATTTCCTTAAATAGTTCCATTCTCTTCAAAATGTCGTCAAAAGCGGCCAGCTTATCCTCAACGTCCTTGACATAGAGAGCCAGAACGTGCTTCTCAGAGTCGTTAATGGTCTTTTCCGGCAAGGGAAATTCCTCTTCCCGGTCAAGCAATCCAGCTTCCATTAGGCGTGTGCGTTTCTGTACTTGGGCGGCGTAACGCTTGCGTATGTCATCTATCTCCGTATTGCCGTTTGTGGTGCCTTGCAAGAGCCGCTTTGGAAACGAGCTATCGAGCGACTGCGAGACCTCTGCGGATTCTGCCAATGTCTCGCGAATTCGGTCAACCATTCGTTTGGAATAGACGGACACCGCCGAACTCATCCCGGCTGGAGAGGGAAGCCCGTGCATTCGTGATAATTTCCCACCCCGCGCCGTCGGGAGGAGCAGCCTTTGAGCCTCTATAAGATAGACGGGCAGGGATTTCACCACTTCCTTGAGCCAATCTGGCTCGGCGTGGTGACGTACCTCAAACTCAGGAAGTTGGTCCGCGAACTCCTCGAGCACATCGGCCAAGCTAAATTGGCGGCCTGTCGGCTGGTGCAGCCACTCCTCTGGCCCAATTCTTGCCAATGCTGGAATGATGTCATCAATGGCAGAAAGTGGAATACGTTCACGATCGAGCCTCGGCGGCTTTAATTCATAAGTCATTGGCGAAACGTTCGTGCCGCGCAATGCAATTTCCAACGCCACAAGTTTTGACTCGTGCTCGGTGTTTCTTTTAGGTTCCGCTTGCCGTATGACCCGTCGCACCTCAATAATGGAGCCGTCGCTGAAGGTGAATACCATTTTCGTGTAGGGAACCCGCCGGAGCGTCGAATATTTTGGGTTAAAAAAAGCGTCAATCAATCGCAGAATGCTGGTTTTACCAAATCCATTTGGCCCATGCACAATCTTGATTCGCTCGTTCTGGTCAAATTTGATCGTGTGATCAAAAGTGCCAAACAGCCCTTGTACAGAAAACGAAGCAAGCCTCATTGTGATCCCCTTTTCCTGTAGCCGATTTCCACCCGCGTTGCAAGGGACGTTACTTCGGCCGTCACAATGACGCACCGGAACCTGGCGAAAATCATCGGATTATTAGACACTTAAGTCTAGGCCTTGGCAAGCAATTCGAGACGCACCACCGGAGCAGGCCCGTGGCTATAAGCGGTTTAGGGGTTGCTAATTTTTTTTGCGCTATCGGGCGACCAATGGATAGACCTTGACCCGGCGGCGGGAGAAAGCCAGTTGCCTATCCCTCAACTTCCCCAACCCGAACGATGGAACCGAACCGTGATTGCACCACATTGCTCATAGATCAACGTAGCAACGCCCCGCCGTATCCGTGCTATCCGTGCAATCCGTGGTCCCATCCCGTTATCCCCGCCCCAACCCCGCGCCACAATCCCCCAAAAATCCGTGTTACCGTGGTAATCATTCCCTCATAGTGAGTCGGTAGAAATCTGTGAAAATCTCTGAAATCTGTGGATAAGACGTTCTGATTGCGGCGGAGCCGCGCCAGGGCCTCGGCGATCGGAGTTTATCACGGCAATCGCCAGGGTGGCTTTTCGCCCCCGTCAAAAAATCTATGAAAATCTGTTTCCCGTGCGCGCCGGGAGGGACAACAAACACCACTAATTTGCCAACGCCCCTCATCAAACCACTGCCCAAAATCCCCCCGCGCGTTATATTACCCGCACGGAGAAAAGCACCGGAGTCCATGTATGCAGGAAATGACATCCACCGCTTGGAAGCGAAAGGGCAGCAGCATTGTCTGGCACCCGAGCCTGCTGGCCGATCTGATTCCCAACATTGAACCTACGCCCCTGCGCGTCCTGTTGCATTGGCTTAACTCCGGATTCCCGGAATCCACGCCGGGTAATCACCGCACTGTTTTAATTGGTGGCCTGCAAACCGTGGTCGAAACCATGCTCACCAATTCCACGCCGGATCAGATCGCGCTTTGGCTGCGCTCCAACGCCTTGGCCGGCGTACGGGCCTGGAAACAACATTGGCCCGATGTGGGCATGGTATTTGTCATGGATGGGCCGGGGGCGATGTTTGAATTTAATGAGGCCGACGAAATTGTTTATTTTGGTCGGGGCCGTGACCGCGCCAAAAAAGTAAAGCTGTCGCTGGCAATATGGAACGGGGCCGCCTCCGGCGCGGGGGCGTACCAATTGATGGCGGCAAAAGACGGAACCAAAGAAGTCGGCGGCTATTTTGTGGAGAGGGTTTCGTGAACGCCATGCCGACGGAATCGTCAACAACAGTGCCCGCTGCGCGTAGCAATAACGTGCCGCACCCGTCACCACCGATAACAGCCGGTACGCCCAACTTGCCGTTGCCTGTCGGCACCGCCGTATCCCATGCCGAGCTTGGCGATGGCGTGGTGCTGGCTCTGGAGGGTGGCAGCTATGCCCGCGTGTTTTTCCGCAACCACGGTGAACGACAAGTGCCGGTGCTTTCCCTGCTGCGCACTACCACATGGGAACAACAGGTCGCCAACTCAGTGCAGTCCGCAACGCCGGAAACGCTGCGCCGGCTCTGGCTGGCCGTTGAAGCCCACCGCCTGCCGCTGATGGATGCCGCCGCCACACTTACGTCCGCCAAGGTGGATCTGCTGCCGCATCAAATTGTTCTGACCTATAAAATCGCCAACGCCTCCCCGCGCCGCTTTCTGGTGGCGGACTCGGTGGGCCTTGGCAAAACCATTGAAACCGCCCTAATTCTGCGTGAATTAGCCTCTCGCGGAGAATTGTCCCGTGCGCTAATGGTGGTCCCCGCCGGACTGGTGGAAAACTGGCGACGGGAACTCAACGAGACATTCAGCCTGGATTTTGAAGTTTTCGGCTGGGACGGTGATGTCACCGACCGCAAAAGCAACGCCTTTGCCAAACATAACCGTCTGATTGTAAGTATTGACACGCTCAAACGCTTGCCGCGTGTCAAACGCCTGCTCCAGGCCGCCCGCTGGGACTTGATTGTATTTGATGAAGCCCACCATCTCACCGCCTCCCGCAGCGGCAACAAGACCAGTAAAACGCTCAATTTTAAACTTGCGGAATCCCTGCGTGAGCACAGCCGCGATCTGCTGCTGCTGTCCGCCACACCGCATCAGGGTGATCATTTCCGCTTCTGGATGCTCACGCAATTGCTTGATGCCAGTTTGTTCCGCGATCCCACGGACATGGTGGAAAACCGCCACCGCCTCAACACCATTGTCTTCCGCCGCACTCAGGCGGATGCCTGCTCTGCCAACGGCGAACCGCTGTTTTCGCGCCGACAGGTGCATACCAGTTCCTTTCACCTGACCACCGCTGAAGATGTTTTCTACAAAGCGCTCTTAGCCTACCTGCAGGAAGGCTATAACCTGGCCGCAAAAATCGGCGGCAAGGGCAAGTCGCTCGGCTTCGTCATGACCATCTTCCAGAAAATTGCCGCCTCCAGTTTTGCCGCCGTCGGCTCAACCCTCCGCCGCCGCCTGCTGTTGCTGACCATCCATGACGCCGTTGTCTGTGACGAAAATCTGGATACCGATGGCCGCGACCGGGCCTATGCCGAAGCCCGCGATCTTATCCACGGCATGTTCGGCTTAAGTGATGACCGCATGGGCCGCACCCAAGCCGATAAACTTTTGGCCGATCACAAACTTTTGCTGCTGAAAAAACTTGATGCCAAAGCCCAGGCCCAGCAATCCGATTCCGAAATATCCGCCATCGGCGATGAACAAACCGCCGCCGCCCTCGTGGCCGTCGCCATTCCCGAGGAACGTAAACGCATCCGTGAACTCCTGGCCCGGATGCCATCAGGAATCGAAAGCAAAACCGAGGAATTGCTGCGCGGACTGGAACATTTGTGGCGTTCCAACCGTCAGGAAAAAATTGTCGTGTTTACCACCTACCTTGGCAGCGTGGATGCCCTTCGCGCCGCCATTGAAATCCGCTTTCCCGGCCAGGGCGTGGAAGTGCTCAAGGGCGGGGATCACGGCGCAAAAATCGCGGCCGAGAAACGCTTCCGCAAGCCTGACGGCCCGCGCGTGCTGATCTGCACTGCCGCCGGGCGGGAAGGCATTAACCTGCAATTCGCCCGCGTGCTATTTAACCATGACCTGCCATGGAATCCCATGGACATGGAACAACGCATTGGCCGCATCCACCGCTACGGCCAGAAGGATACCGCCCAGGTTTACAACCTGGTTTCAACGGACACCATCGAAGGCCAGATATTTTTACTGCTGGAGCAAAAACTCCTGGCCATTGCCACCGCCCTGGGCAAGGTCGATGAATATGGCCAGGTCACGGAAGATTTACGTGGCCAGGTATTGGGCCAGCTTGCCGCCCGCATTTCCTATGATCAGCTTTATCAGGATGCCGTGCGCGATCCCACTCTTAAACGCACCCGCCAGGAACTGGAAGTGGCATTGGAAAATGCCCGCCTGGCCCGTAGCGTGGTATTTGAGTTGTTTCAAGATTTGGAAGGCTTCAAACTTGATGACTACCGCCAGTTTGATGACGGCGGAGCCGGGATCAAACGCCTGCTGGCGTTTACGCGCCGCAGCGTTGAAGCCCTCGGCGGCCGGCTAAAAATAGTCCGCGACAATATTTACGAAGTTTCCAATCCCGATGGCTCAACGCACCAATTTACCACCAGCCGCGAGCAAGCCAAACAGCACGATACCATGACCCTGTTGGGTTTGGAGCACCCCGTTGTCCACGCATATTTAACCCGCTGGCAATCCCTGCCCGCTGACCAGCGAGCCATCACAGGTCGCCTGCCCGGCTACTGCGGCGAATCATGTATTTTAACCGTCTGGCTGGCCGAAATTCACGGCACCAATGGCCACTACCGCCAGAATGTAATCCCCCTGGCCGTCAATCTCCATGGAACCCGCATGCCGGACGCCGAAGCGTTGTTAAACCATCTCGACACGCTTGAACCGCCCGCACCCGCCAATGCGGAAACGCCCCGGCCCGACCCCGCCATGCGCACCAAAATCGCCACGGAAATTCTCCCCCCCATGCTCCGCCGCGAACTCCAACACCGCGGCCCCCTCCCCGAAAACAGCTCGCTAGCCCTGAAGTTACTGGCTTGGGTGGAGATCGCCGGCGCGAGCCGTTCAGGGGTTTAAAAATGGCCGTACTACCATCCGAACTCGAAGCAACTGAGAAGCACAACGGGGACGTGAGCAGTTAATGAAATGGGCTACGGATTTATGGTTGTTAGACTGTGCCTGGCGCGGCGGAAAAATGGATTACGTTGTGATGCCTGGAAACAAACAGCAGCAAATCGCCATGCAATGATGACTGGAGCGCGGTGTCCAATGCCCGGCAAGCGCCGGCAATTCTCCAGGCTGGCTCTGCGGCGGCGGGGCTTTGGCTAAAATGGATTGAACAGTAAAAAGTAGAGCAGTAGACCGCAGAACGTGACAATCCAGTTGTTGTTCGTTGCTCGTTAAGCGCATCGCCCTGTTGTTCGTTGTTCCCACACCTGCTCTAATCGGGCCGCGGCCCGATTCGCTCTACTGCTCAACTATCACCTGCTCTCCTGCTCCAGCCGCCGCTGCGGCTACCCCTCCGCTACCTCGTGGTAAATACCGTCGTGGTGTCCCAAACTCTGTGATCTCTGTGCCCTCTGTGGCTAACCGTCGTTCCGTCGTCGTATCTTTGTGTCGTTGTGTCGTTGTGGTGAATACCGTCGTGGTCGTCGCCGCCGCGCCTTTGCGTTCTTGTGTTTCTTTGCGGTGCACTGCCTCCTGAAAACTGAACACTGAACACTGAAAACTGAAAACCGCCATTACCCTCCCCCGCCGCCCCCTATAGCCTCTCCACGGCACAAGTGCCGCATCCCGGTCCGCCGGGATTTGACAAGTAAATAACATGCCTGCATCAATGGCTCCGCCTCAGCCATGAGGACCGCTCTGTTCCCGGTAAAAGCACGACGCCCACGCCCATTCCGCGCCCAAAAAGCCTCCTAACTCCTAACTTCTCAATGCTAAATGCTGCCCCCCCCGGGGGCCAAAAACATCTTGAGCATCGAGCAACTTGAACCAAACCCGCTAAAATCAACGCTCCCATCCACATGCTCAACTTGAGCACCTTGCCCCCCTATCTTGCGCATCTTTAGCACCCTGGCCATCGCAGCGACAGCTCAACCCTGTTATTCGTTGCTCGTTGGTCGTTGAAGCGCAGCGTTTCGTTGAAGCGTGTCGTTCCGTCGTCGTATCTTCGTGTCGTTGTGTCGTTGTGGTTCTAACCCCTGGCCCCTTAACTCGTAACCTAAGATCCCGGCGGCAGGTACCACCGCTGGCGGTCCGTATTCGCTCACCTGTTCAACAGTTCACCGGTCTGCTCTGCGGTGTTAGCCGCCCGCCGCGTAGGGGCATTCAAAACAACTTGAGCATCCTGAGGAAAGCCCTCCAAAATTAACACTCCCATCAACATGCTCAACTTGGCATCGCCCGTCGAACAATCACGCGGTCGGAGTCACCTGACTCGATCACCCGGGGTGATCTTAATAAAATATGATGTGCGTAGTATATAATGCCTTGTTATCGCGTTTTGGATGTAAAAAATGGCCGTGCAGGAATATAAAATCGAAAGTCCCTTTAAGCCCACCGGCGATCAGCCGCAGGCCATTGACAAAATTTCCCAAGCGTTTTCCGCCGGGGAAAAATATCAGGTTCTCATGGGCGTGACCGGCTCCGGGAAAACTTTTACCATGGCCCATGTCGCTGCGCGGCTCAACCGCCCCGTGCTGGTGATCAGTCATAACAAAACGCTGGCCGCACAACTCTATGAAGAATTTCGCGAGCTTCTGCCCCACAATGCCGTCAATTATTTTGTCAGCTACTATGACTACTATCAACCCGAGGCCTACATTCCCCAACGCGATATTTACATTGAAAAAGATGCGGCCCGCAATGATGATCTGGACCGCTTGCGGCTGGCTACCACCAGTGCCCTGATAAGCCGCCGGGATGTGATGGTGGTAGCCTCCGTCAGTTGCATCTTCGGTCTTGGTTCGCCGGAGCAATATAAAAAGAAGGTGATCTCCCTGCAGCGCGGGGCCGCCATGGGCCGGGAAGAACTTCTGCGGGCACTGATAGACGTGCAGTATGAACGCAATGACATCGAATTTAAGCGCGGGACATTCCGCGTGCGCGGCGACGTGATTGAAATATTTCCGGCGTATGAAATCACCGCATTGCGTGTGGAAATGTTCGGCGATGACATTGAATCGATCTGGCATATTCACCCCGTCAGCGGGGAGCGGCTGACCGAAGAAACCACCGCGTTTGTCTTTCCCGCCAAACATTATGTTGCTGATGACAGCACGATGGTGCGTGCGGTTCACGATATTCAGCAGGAACTTGAACAGCGATGCCGGGAACTGCGGCAGCAGGGAAAACTCCTGGAAGCCCAGCGCCTCTTTGCCCGCACCAAATATGATATGGAAATGATGCTGGAGGCCGGGTTTTGTCAGGGAATTGAGAATTATTCCCGCCACATTTCCGGCTCTGCTCCGGGATCCAAGCCCTCAACGCTGGTTGATTATTTCCCTAAAGATTACATCCTGATGATCGACGAATCGCACGTGACCATTCCGCAGATCAACGCGATGTATTCCGCCGATCGCCACCGCAAAGAAGTGCTGGTAGAACATGGATTCCGTTTGCCGTCGGCCCTGGACAACCGCCCGATGCGCTTTGAAGAATTTGCGGGTATGTGGAACCAGGTGCTGTTTGTGTCCGCCACGCCGGCCAAATACGAGTTGGAGCTCACCGGCGGGGAAGTGGTGGAACAGATTATCCGGCCCACCGGCCTGATTGATCCGGTTATTGAAGTGCGGCCCGCACAGGGACAAGTGGCCGATTTACTGGTAGAAGCGAAACTTCGTGCCCAACATGGCCAGCGGACGCTGGTGACAACACTGACCAAGCGACTGGCCGAGGATTTATCACACTATCTGGGCCAGGCGGGATTGCGCTGTAAATATTTACATAGCGAGATACAAACATTCGACCGTATTGATATCCTTCGGGAATTACGTGAAGGCTCTTTTGACTGCCTGATCGGCGTGAATCTGCTGCGGGAAGGCTTGGATTTGCCGGAGGTTTCCATGGTGGCGATTATGGATGCGGACAAGCAGGGCTTTTTGCGTAGTGAGACATCACTGATTCAGATGATCGGACGTTGCGCGCGCAATGTGGACGCCAAGGTATTTTTATATGGCGATAAAATTACTCCCGCCATGCAGCGGGCCATCGATGAAACAGCGCGGCGCCGCAAGATTCAGGAAGCGTGGAACACCGCCAACGGCATTACGCCGCAGACGGTTCAGAAAGCCATCCGGCATGGCATTGAATTGGAACTTAAGGCCCGCCGCACTGCCCGGGAAATGCTCTCTGAATCTGAATCGGAATTTGATCAGCAGGAAATGATCCGCATGCTGGAAGAGGAAATGCTTACGGCCGCCAATAATCTGGAATTTGAAAAGGCCGCGGATTTGCGTGATCGGATCAAGGAACTGCAGGCTGCCGCACAGCCCCCTTCGGACGCAGCCCCGCAAGATTCTGCCCAGTTCACCGCCGACAAAGATGCGGAACACCAACATGCCCTAGCTGCCGCCATTGATGAAGGCATCGCCAATCGCCTGGCCAACCGCCCCACCGCCAAACCCCAACAGACCAAATTTAAGCGAGGACCTAAACGCCGGCATTAACGGCTTGGCGTATTTACCTGAGAAAGCCACCCACAGAATGGCACCAGAACCCAAACACTTAACCGCCCATTTAATTCTTAATAGTGAACATTAAGACATTATTTCACATTTAACCTCGCAAATCTGCCACGTCATGGCATAATTGCAAGGTGGATTCTCCATATCTGGCAAATACTAAAAAGCGTTTAACCCGATCTCCAAAAGTTTATGTCCGCGACAGTGGCTTGGTCCATGCCCTGCTGGGCATTGGCAATGGCGAAGAGCTACTGGGCCATCCCGTTTCCGGCTGGAGCTGGAAAGGGTTCGTCATTGAGAACATCCTTGGGGTTCTTCCGCCTTCGGTACAAGCGTGTTTTTATCGTTCCAGTGCGGGCGCGGAAATCAACTTGGTTCTTGAGCATGCCCCCAACGACGTCTGGGCCATTGAGGTCAAACGATCCATCAATAATCCGGCACCGGCGCGGGGGTTTCACACGGCTTGCCAGGACATTGGAGCCACGCGAAAAATTGTCATATATCCCGGTACTGAAAGCTTCATGTTGAATCACAACACCCAGGCCATCCCACTGGGAAATTTCCTCGCCCAAGAAAGCCAATGATTTTAAATTCACTTGGAATATCGCTGGGAAAACTGCTGATTTTCAGGTATACTAAGGACTTGGATTCCCGGCGAGGAAAGCGGAAAAATCGGGCTTATTTTAACGTATTTTGCCCTCCCTTATCCCGCCATAATCAGGAGTACTCATGGCTACGCCGCCACCGTCTACCGCTACAATGGACACACCTTCCCGTGTTTCACAGGCTTATGATGAATCTGCTATTCAGGCCCTGAAGGGATTGGATCCGGTGCGGAAGCGCCCCGGTATGTACATTGGCGATACCACCACCCGGGGCCTGCACCACTTGGTATGGGAAATCGTCAATAATTCGGTCGATGAGGCCATGGCCGGCTTTTGTGACAGCATCTGGGTAACCATTCACGCTGACGGCTCGGTGAGTGTCAGTGATGATGGCCGCGGCATTCCAGTGGGCATGCACCCCACGGAAAAAAAATCCACGCTGGAAGTGGTCATGTGCGATCTGCACGCCGGCGGAAAATTCGGCGGTGGCGGATACAAGGTTTCCGGTGGACTGCATGGCGTAGGTGCCTCGGTGGTCAATGCCCTTTCGGAATGGACCATTGTTGAAGTTTGTCGCGACGGCAAGGTCTACAACATGGAATTTGAACGGGGCGTAAAATCTTCCGAGATCAAAATGATCGGGAAGCGGGCAAAATCGGGCACCAAGGTTACATTTAAGCCTGATTCGCAGATTTTCCCTGAAATTAACTTTGACTATGACCGCATCGTAGCACGGTGCAGAGAATTGGCCTATCTTAATGAAAGCCTGGCTTTTTATCTGGAAGACGAACGCACCGGCAAGAAAGATGAATTTAAGTACACCAAGGGAATTATCCAATTTGTAAAACAACTCAACGAAGGCAAGGACGTCATTCACAGTCAGGTGATTTATCTGGAACGGGAAGAACAAGGCAAAGAAAATCCGATGTCGGTGCAGGTGGCAGTGCAATACAACGACGGCTATGCCGAAAGCCTGCACAGCTTCGCTAATAATATTAATACCCCTGGCGGCGGTACGCACTTGTCAGGCTTTAAGACGGCTTTGACGCGCACACTGAATTTTTATGCCAAATCCAATAATCTTATCAAAGATGAAAAAGAAATGCCCAACGGCGATGATTTGCGCGAGGGCCTTTCCGCCATCATTTCTGTCAAGGTGCCTAATCCGCAATTTGAAGGGCAAACCAAAGACAAGCTTGGCAACGGCGAAGTGGAAGGGTTTGTCTCAAGCGCTGTCAATGAAGCATTGGGAATCTGGCTGGAAGAACACCCCGGCGACGCCAAACGAATTATTCAAAAAGGTGTGCTGGCAAGGCAGGCGCGCGAAGCCGCCCGCAAGGCCCGTGAACTAACACGAAAAGGCGCGTTGACCAGTGGCGGTTTGCCCGGCAAGCTCTCGGATTGTTCCAGCCGCGATATGGAATCCACGGAACTTTACATCGTCGAAGGGCAATCGGCAGGCGGCACGGCCAAGGCCGGGCGCGATCGCGTATTTCAAGCCATATTGCCCATCAAGGGTAAAATTCTCAACGTGGAAAAGGCTCGCGTTGATAAAATGCTCGGGCATGAGGAAATCCGCACCATCGTTCAAGCTCTGGCCTGCGGAATTGGTGCCGGTGACATGGACATGACCAAGCTGCGTTACGGCAAACTGGTGATCATGACCGACGCCGATGTGGACGGTTCACACATCCGCACACTGCTTTTAACATTCTTCTTCCGGCAGATGACGCAGTTGATCCGTGATGGGCGCGTTTATATCGCGCAGCCGCCGTTGTACCAGGTGACACGAAAAAAGCATGTTGAATATGTGCGAAATGAACCCGCCATGCGAAAGACATATCTGGAACTTGGCACCGATGGCACCAGTCTGGTGATACGCGATAAAAAAGGATGCGAAAAGGCTCGCCTGAAGGGCGCGGACCTCAAAAAAGCGGTTCAACTGCTGGAACAGGTTCAGGACCTGGTCATGGTGGCGGAACGTCGCGGTCTGCCCTTTACCAAACTGCTACATATGCGCGTCGAACGCGGTACGCTTCCACATTACCGCGTGATCCTGGATGGTCATGAATCATTCTTCTACACACTGGAAGAATACGAAGCCTACTGCGAACACAATAAAATTGCCGAACTCATGGCCATTGCCCGAACCGTGGAAACAGCTGATGCTTCCACCAACGGCTCCGCCGCCACCAACGGTAAGCTTTCCGCCGAAGCTGCGGAGGCGAAAAAGAAAGCGCAACGCCGCCTGGAAAAAAATGAGGAACTCAGCGAAAACCGTGAGTTGGAAAAGATTTTTGAAAAACTCAAAGCCATGGACCTGCCCATTGAAGATTACTTCCTGAAATTCGAAGAGCTGGACAGCGGCGAACGCAAAATGACACGCTACCTGGTGGAAAGCGGCGGCGATTTCAAACGCGATATCGCCGGCCTGTTGGATATCGTTTCGACCATTCAGGAAATCGCCAAACAGGGAATCGAAGTGAAGCGATTCAAGGGTCTGGGAGAAATGAACGCCGAGGAACTCTGGGCCACCACCATGGACCCGGCGCGCCGCACGTTGCTGCGGGTGACACTCGAAGGCGCTTCTAACGCCGAAGCAATGTTCAGCACGCTCATGGGTGAAGACGTGGAACGTCGCCGACGCTACATTGAAGAACACGCCCTGGATGTAAAGAACCTGGACGTGTAAGTTGGCCGGGCGAGAGCGAAGGAGTTAGGAGCTAGGAGTTATAAGCTGGAATATTTTGGAAGCGCTGGCGCTTCATAAAATATTCTAACTTCCAGCGGATGTTCCAGTAAAACCCGCTGGTTTTCAGTGCAATAATGCGCTGTAAAATCAACGCGTTTTGCGTCTTTCATGCAGCTTCTTTCTGGTGGCTACATGGACGCCACGGTGCGG
>JAKATV010000214.1 GCA_021818565.1 Planctomycetota bacterium | reverse complement strand
AACCGGCCGATGCGGATATTCTTGAGCAACTGATCAACGACGGTTTGCTGGAAAAAGCAGGCGGTAAATTCCGCCTTACGCCCCGGGCCATCAACGCCATGCAGCGCAAAGCTTTGATGGAAATTTTTGCCCACCTGCCCCGCGGCAGCCGCGACGGCCACCCCACCACCAATGCCGGTGCCGGTGCCGAACGCCTGGAAGGCACACGCAAATATCAGTTTGGCGATCCCATTAGTGAACTGGATATGTTGCAATCCCTGCGTAATGCGATGTCGCGCACGGTTGCCGCCGGCAATGCGCCCGGCGTGCCGATCCAATTTAACGAGCATGATCTGGAATTGCATCTCCTGGAAGGCTCCACCACCTGTGCCTTGTGCATCCTTATTGATATGTCCGGCAGCATGATGCGCTACGGCCGGTTTCTGGCGGCAAAAAAAGTTGCCATGGCGCTGACCGCTCTGGTTCGCCAGCGATTTCCCCAAGATACCGTTGATATTGTCGGATTCTACAGCACCGCCGCCGTTATTCCCGAACCGCGCCTGCCCCTGCTGATGCCCAAACGCATTTCCACGCATGAGTATGACATTGAAGTTCATATTCCGCTTTCGCAGGCGGAAAAAACGCATCAGCACTTTACCAATCTCCAGTTGGGCATGCAGATGGGAAGGCGAATACTTAATTCTCGGCCCGCAGAACAAAAGCAGATGTTCATCATTACCGATGGTCAGCCTACCGCCCACGTGGATGGTGATATGCTGCACCTTCTGTACCCTCCGCGACGGGAAACCGCCCTGGCTACCCTGCGCGAGGCCCTGACCTGCAGCCGGGCGGGTATTCGCGTGGCGAGTTTTGCGCTTATTGAAGATTACTGGGATATGCAATGGGTGGAGTTTGTTGATCAGCTCACGCGCCTGTGCCGGGGCGTGGCGTTCTACTGCACGGGCGATAATCTTGCCGGCTGCGTGATGGAAAGTTATTTAAGCGGTAAGAAAAGTAAAACGTTTATCGCGTGACAGGATCAACCTGGGTTATCCGGGCCAGGTTTGAAATGGTTCCAACACCGGCGGTAAAACCTTGAGTCCCCGTTTTTTGGCCAGCCGGACATAATGGTACATGCTTCGCCGATAATGCCGCTCCACCCGCCGATCCACCGCAATGCCGCGCTTGCGCATCTGCTCAAACGCCCACTGCCAGACATGGTATTCCTCAAGACATCGTGGGCGAAATTTTTTGAATCCTACCGCGTGATGTCCCACCTCATGCATGAAAATGCAGGCACTGACGGGTGATCGCGGGCGCGGAGCTGCAATCATCCGCCGAACATCACCGTTGTTGTAATGCAGTTCATACGCCACGCCGCTCATGCTCGAACGCCATTTCCGAATGGAAATGCCGTACTGGGACTTCATGTCCTGCACCAACTGATCGTAAAATCGGTGGTGTTCACGAAACGGCACATCCACAAGGGATCGGTACACATTCGGCTTTTCGTGATGGATTACTTTTCCGGTCGCCGCCGGTTGAACCACCCGCCGTCGCTGATCTTTAATGCGTGATTTCTTCAGAAATGCAAATAGATCCAGTTGCCTCTCGGGCATTGTTTTATCCTGTCTAGAACGCGCCGCCAGATATGTGTTATCGGTCAATCCGAGCCGTTTTCTTAAATGTTTCCCCACGAAACGGTATTGCAAAATTAACAATCTTATCAATTGCGGGATCAAGTTTGCGCCACCTTTAGGGGATATTGAGAATGTTCAACCAGGGTTGATAAAATGGACGAATACGCCAGCGGGTACTGCTCAATAAGCGGCGCCATTGCGGCCACGCTTCGGGCTACGACTGTGTGATAAGCGGATTTGGGTGATGCGGAATCAATTTTTAACAGCAGGTCCACGGCCAAGGCGGCCGCTGAGGGCACGGCGTTATCACTGCCGCTGGGAACGCGGAGAAATAGCTGCTCGTGGCGTGCGCTGGAGATATAAAAACTGCCGCTTTGCCGCTGAAAAAATTCCGTGGAAATGGTTTCGCCGCAGCGCGCAGCTCGCGCCAACCACGCCTCGCCATCTTGCGGCGCAAAATGTCGCGCCGCCGCCGCCAAGTACCACAACCCCAGGCCAAAGAACGCTTCATCCTGAAGAAATGCCGGAATTTCCGCTTGGCCGCCGCGGCTTACATGCAGGATATTTCCCGCGCCATCGCGATGCACCGCCAATAGGGCCGATGCCGCCCGCGCCGCCGCCTGATAGTAACGGGGTTCATTAGTCAGCACCGCCACCTGCGCCAACGCCTGAATCATCAGGCCATTCCAATCGGCGAGAATTTTATCATCACAATGCGGAGCAATTCGTGTGGATCTGATTTTCCGTAGGTGTAGTTTGATTTTGTGCAACCGGGCCTGCACCACATCCGGCGGTTGTCCAAGCCGCATCGCCAGTTGCGTAATATCCGATTTAACCCGGGCAATATTTCGCCCCTCCCAATTCCCTTCCGGAGAAAAGTCCCAATAGTCGCCGGCTAATTGACGGTCGGCAGGATTGGGAATGGCGGTCGCTAATTCCCCAAAGTCCCACACATAGAATTTTCCCTCTTCGCCTTCACTATCCGCATCCAAACTGCTGAAAAACAGGCCATCGGGAGCCGTCATGTCACGCAGCCAGAAATCCAATGTTTCCCGTGCGATATCTATGTAATGATTTTGCCGCAGCAGTACGCCCGCCCGCGCGTAAATCAGCGCCAACTGCGCATTGTCATACAGCATTTTTTCAAAATGTGGAACCAGCCACTGTTCATCCGTGCTGTAGCGGGAAAATCCGCCGCCGATCTGATCATAAATTCCGCCTGCCGCCATATTGTCCAGCGTGATGGTCAGCCAGGAACGAACCTGCCGGGAAAAATCATCGGAGAGTTTCATCGCGGCGTTCAATGTGCCTGCCGCCTGCTTTTCCAGCAGAGTAATCCATAACAGTAACGTTTGATGCGGAGGAAATTTCGGCGCACCGCTAAATCCGCCTCGCGTCATGTCCACGCGGCTTTTACACGCTTCCAACGCACCGATAACCCAGGCCGGAACATCCACGGCCGCATCGGCGCTGCCGCTCCGGTTCAGATGTCCGGAAATGGTGCGGGCAATCTGGTTCGCCTGTTCTAACACCTGTTCGCGCTGATTGCCCCAGGCCTTACTGATGGCGGAAAGTACCGAGGGAAAGCCGGGCCGGCCATATTGATCTTCCGGCGGGAAATAGGTGCCCGCGTAGAATGCTTTAAGGTCGGGCGTAAGCCATACGCTCATGGGCCAACCGCCGGATCCGGTGATAATTTGTGTGGCCAGCATGTACAATTCATCAAGGTCCGGGCGTTGCTCCCGATCCACCTTGATATTCACAAAGTGTTCATTCATGTAATGGGCAATTTGTGTATTTTCAAAAACCTCCCGCTCCATGACATGGCACCAGTGGCAGGCCGAATAACCAATGGATAGAAATATCGGCACATCGCGCGCACGGGATAACGCCAATGCGTCCATGTTCCATGGATACCAATCCACGGGGTTGTACGCATGTTGCAAAAGATACGGACTGCGGGAATCAATCAGACGATTGGGGCGGCGCGTAGATGGATGATCGCTCATAGAGCCTGATCATACCACATTGACACTGCGACCGGTGCGGCGTTTGCGATTCATCAATTGCCGACCCTTTTTGGTCCTCATCCTGGCGCGGAAGCCGATTTTACGCACGCGCTTACGATTGCTGACTTTATGCGGATAATGCACGACTCAACTCCAAAATATTATCTTGAACGCATCAATGTACCGTTACCAGCACCGATGCGTACGCCTTGTTCCCGGCGGCATCAACCGCTTTTACCACAATTCGATGCGGCCCGCCGGTTAGCACACCTGTTCTACCGTGGAACCCTTCCAGCGGAGAATCAAAGATAGTAGCAGAAGCGGCCGCCGGACGCCAGTTCTTTGAAGAATCCACCTGCAGGCTTACCGCCGTAATGGGTGAAAGCTTATCCGACGCCACGCCGGTTACCACAATGCTCCCATCCGCAGCCTGCCGCCATTTCAGGCCGGCAATCTTGGGTGCCGTGTTGTCCACCAGAATGCGGCGGGATTCTCGGGCCACACTTTGCGTGGTGCTCGGAGTGTTTTCAGGCGCATTCGAGGCAATAACTTTAACCCGATAATAGCCATCCGGAATGCCGGCAAGCTGCCAGAGGTAATGATGCGCGGAAATATTCTTCGCAATGCGTATCCAGACGGGAATCCCCTTCTGCCGGTATTTTATCGTGTATTGCAGCGCATCGCCGT
>JAKATV010000064.1 GCA_021818565.1 Planctomycetota bacterium | reverse complement strand
CCAAGCGCATGGAAGATATGTGCCAATCCATTGTGCTGATGTATCAGCAGGGGGGCTGGATTGGCCGCTGGCCGCAGATTAATCATTACACCAATGTCATGTGCGGCAGCCCATTAACCACGGTCATGTGCACCGCCTATCTGGATGGTCTGCACGGGTTTAATATCAACGCCGCCTGGCAGGGTATGTTCAAAGACGCCACAGAGGCACCGCCGCCGGGGCGCGTGTATCAAGGCGAAGCGGGAATAAACTGGATCAACAAATTGCATTACGTACCGAATGACAAAGTAAAGTACGGCTCGGTGTCGCAGCTTCAGGAAGACTGTATTGCGTATGCCTCGCTGTATTACCTGGCCAAAGCGCTGGGTAAAACCCGTGATGCGGCGATGTTCCATCAGCGAGCACTTTATTTCCGCAATGTCTTTAACCACGCCGATAGGTTTTTCCGTCCCAAACTCACCGATGGCCAATGGGTGAAGCATTTTAATCCAGTACAATTTTGGCATGGTTTCATTGAAGGTTCCGGCTGGCAGTATCAATGGTTAGCGCCCTGCGACATGGATTGGTTGGTCCACGCGGTAGGGCAGGCTCGCTTTAATAAGCGGCTAAACGCCTTTTTTAATTATTCGACGCCCCGCTGGGCCGGCAATTATTACAATCCCTACAATGAACCCGATCTGGAGGCCCCATTCGAGTTCAATTTCTCCGGTGAGCCGTGGAGAACACAATATGTGGTTCGCCGCATACTGCGACAGAATTATACGCTGTCTCCCAACGGTGTTCCGGGTAACGATGATTGCGGAGAAATGTCCTCCTGGGCGGTTATGAGCATGATGGGCTTATACAGCATCGATCCGGCCAGCACCGCTTATGAGCTTTGCAGCCCGGCGTTTCCCAAGATCACAATCCATCTGCATACCCCATATAACGGGGGGAGGTTTGTCATCACCACAACGCCAACCCCGATGTTTACCCCTTACATTCAAGGGGCGCGGCTCAATGGCGTCGTCCAGAAAGCTGACTGGATCAAGTTCAGCGATATAACCAACGGCGGGAAAATGTCATTCACTCTGTGTAAAAACCCCGATAAAAATTGGGGTTCCGCCGCGTTGGAGGCACCGCCATCATTGACGAATTGAAATATCACTGTCGAAGCATCGCATGTCTTGCACTATTTGTTTTAATGACAATATCGGCGCCCGCGCAAGCGACGGTGCCGCCGCAATTTAGCGTGACTTTCCCAGCCTCGCTGCATAAGCAACCGTTGCAGGGGCGGTTATATATCATGCTTTCAAAAAATGGCAAAACGCAACCACGATTTCAAATCAGTGACAACATCCAGACGGGAGAAATATTCGCCACGCAATGCAACGCCTGGAGGCCGGGCCAGGCGGTAATCGTCGGAGATCATGCGCTTGGCTATCCGATTGAGAACTTGCGGAATATTCCCGCAGGACACTATTTTGCGCAAGCATTATTCAATGTCTATACCTCATTCCATCGGGCCGATGGAATCACCGTAAAGCTGCCGATGGATGAAGGCGAGGGGCAGCAATGGAACCGGAAGCCCGGCAATCTTTATAGCATGCCGAAACGTGTGTTCCTCCATTCGGAAAACGGGGGCGAAATACATCTCGAATTAAGTCGTGTTATCCCGCCGCTGCCTGCGCTTCGGAGCACCCGCTATCTCAAATACGTTCGTATTGAAAGCCCGCGGCTAAGCCGCTTTTGGGGCCGGCCCATCTATTTGGGCGGAATGGTCATGTTGCCTTCCGGGTGGTATTCCCATCCCGCCGCACATTACCCTTTGATCATATACCAAGGCCATTTTCAGCGATATTTTGGTGTCCCCATTCCGATGTCTCGCCAAGCTCCATCCTCAGAACTGAAGGGCTTCGCCCGAATCCGTGCCGACTATTGCTATCGCTTTTATCAGCAATGGAAATCCGGTCAGCTTCCGCACGTTCTTATTCTGATCATTCAAAGCGCCAATCCATATTATGACGATTCCTACAGTGTGAATTCGGCTAATCTGGGACCCTACGGCAGCGCTTTTGTTAAGGAATTGATACCCTACGTCGAACATCATTTCCGCGGCATAGACCAAGGGTGGGCGCGGGCGCTGTACGGCTATTCTACCGGCGGATGGGAGGCTCTTGCATCACAGATATTTTATCCCGATGAGTTTAATGGAGCATGGGTTTCATGCCCCGACCCGGTTGATTTTCACGCCTTTATGGCGGTGAACCTCTATCGGGATGCCAACGCCTTTTGGCGATTGGGGCAGTTTTCACGCGTACCCCGCCCGGCGGCGCGGCGCACAGACGGCACTGTTCTCACCACTATGGCACGGGAAATGCTGCGGGAACGCGTACTGGGATCAAAGGGCCGGTCCAGCCGCCAATTCGATGCCTGGCAGGCGGTCTTTGGTCCCATGGCCAAAGATGGGTATCCGGCTGAAATATGGAATCCGCGCACCGGGCGGATTCATCGACGCGTGGTGCGCTATTGGCGAGATCACTATGATTTGTGTCATTACCTCAAAAAACACTGGGCAACATTGGGACCGAAACTAAAAGGGAAAATCCATGTAACCGTGGGTACCATGGATACGTTTTACCTCAACAACGCGGTTCAACGGCTGCAGAAATTTCTCTCAGGCACGCGAAATCCACACGTCAACGGAATATTTGAATACGGCCCGGGCCAACCGCATGGCTGGTGGGGTGGCGGCCCCAACATGACGGCCGCTATGAGCGCTCTGACCGCACCAGAACGGGAGATTCCCGAGATAGTGCGGCACATGCTGGCAACCGCACCCAAAGGTGCCGATACAAAGAGTTGGCGTTATAAATAAACCAAGCCTGCTCGCTTTAACCAAAATAGTCACTGAAAGTGATGAAAATTCGGCTTTTTATTTTGCCCTGATAATGGATTGATGCGGAATGGGCCTGAACCGCCTCACCGACGACAACACCATCGTGGCACGCAGCATGCCTCAATTCAATTATGGATGACAAGGCTCGCAGTGGCCGTAGTTCATGTTCATGGCCAATTGTTGTTGCCTTTCAATGATTGCGGCAGGCCGGCATTGGCCCGAACCACCGTGCCGTCCTCGGTCTTGATGGCCGAGGCTATATTTTTCTCCGCGAGGATAAAATGTTTAACACTGGTGGCTAAATCTTTGAGAAGTTGTTTTCCCGTTCAAATGTCGTCCGAACCATCGCTACAATTGCCGGCTTTATTGCCAGCTCCAATATTTGCCAGTGCAGCACTATCAACGATAGATCGGGATCAGATGTGAAACTTGGTAGCGCATTGGCTCGCATGATCACTACATTTTGTTGATTTTCAGAGGAAATATTTCTTCACCGGGTTCGATCCTCAGCGGCCTCATTTTTTCGTGGGGAGCAGAAACGCATTGATAATCAAACCTTTGCGCACGCCCAGCTTGATGATTCCGGCTTTCCATCGACAATCACAGGTCGTCCCGGGCCACCGGAACATTAAATGTGCCGGCTAACGTTGACGGTTCGGTAAACCCAGCGCTGCGATGGGCGAACAGATTCTATCAGCGAAGGCGATTGCTGTTTGATAAACGATGAGTTTTTCAAAGGTGAAGGCCATAGGTTATCCAGCAATGAAAGTTGAAAGTTGAGAGTCGACCGCCCCGGCGCGCCGGGACTCTATTTTTGCCTGCGGCAAAAATGCCCGGCAGGACTCGAACCTGCAACCTCGTGGTTCGAAGGCAGTTAAAATCGTGCTGCTGAAAAACTCATGAATCCCAGCAATTCCCTTATTTTACTGCGGAAAATGCACTTTGCAAGGCTTCGCCACACGTTGCGAGTTTTGGTGCTGTAAGGCGGTATTTTTATGCCAAAACGGTACCAAAACGGTAGGCGTGGATCATTTACCGCTCAGCGCTTCTTCGCCGCCTTGCGAATATCAGCCAAGCTCGTTTTTCCGGTGTCTTTCCGCATGTAGCCCACTGTGGCATTCGGGGAAAATCCTGGAATCGGCTGCGGCAAGTTCTTGTTCAGTGCATCGCTTCGCTTCAGATCAATGCGACCAGTCTTCGGTACGTCTCGGTCACGGTAACGCCTGTCCAGTCCAGGTTCTTTCATGTCATACCCTTTCTTAATTGAAAAACATAATGTAAGGATACAAATACGTGCTACGTATCGCAACCGCAACGTGGTGCAGTGGGTGTCGGATGTCAAGGTGTCAACGGACCCAACTAAACGAAGGCCAGACACGCGGTATGAAGAAGTTGGCGGTTCACTTCCAAGCCATGGAGAGATTGGCGATTAACCGAAGATATTTCAGG
>JAKATV010000026.1 GCA_021818565.1 Planctomycetota bacterium | reverse complement strand
CTCGTCGTCAATGTATGTTCCCATACACAATCCTCCTCGCTTCGCGCCCACAGCCCCCTGGCCCTCCGTCAATCCTAATATTTAGGCGTGACAGAGCACTAGAGGTCCACCGGGGCTCGGATTGCCGTTCACGCTTTCCAGCTCCAAGTGGCTCCGGAGCGGTGTTGATTGCCGCAATGTGGCAGGCCTTGGTTGCTTCGGACCCAACCGTGGAGACTGGCCGCCCGGTCCAACTGCTGCCGCAGCATTCATCACCGCAGCCTGATGCTGCGGCAGTCGAATAGGCCGCCGGCGAAGTTGCCCGGATCGGCTTGCAGGCGAACGGTGATGGTTGTTTTGCCGCGGGTTATTGTGCGCGGAATATCATACAACAGCGTGTCCAGCCGGCCGGGGTCGATGTTTTCCAGCACCTGCGTGGCGATGGGGTGCCCATCAACCAGAATGTTGAATTTTCGCGCTCCGTTATCGCTTCCCCACCAGGTACAGGCTAGAGCCATGGGTGCATCCGGTAACACTTTCAGGTTAAAGGTGAAACCTCCGCCATCATGGGCGTCGATCCACCGGCCTTCCGGTGAATGCCCCTGATCCACATTTATCTGATCACGGAGTTGATGAGCCGCAAGCGATGCCGCATTACCGATAATCAGCCGATCCACGGTGCCGCGATGAATCAGTTGTTGTGTTTGTTTGCGTTGGGCCTCAAGCCGCTTTTCCCGGAGCCATTGATTTTGCGTTAGCGGATTAAAATAAACCACATAGCGTTCATGGGCCACTTTATAAAACGGTACAAGTTTTACATCATGTGGCCGGCCTACGCCATGCGTATGCCAGACCAGCGGTTTGTGCGGATCAGGCTTTACCCATTGGTCTACCGGAGCCTGATCCACAAGCAATTGCGGAATGGTCTCTGGATCAGCAACGTTGGCCCATTCATATTGATTGCCATCGGCATACGGCACCGGGGGTAGCATCAGATCATTACCCAAGGGGGCCGCCAGCACGGTTGGGCCGGCCAGAATAGCAAACGTGGAGGGATGGTGGGCCATGCGTTCAATGCGCAATGGCATTTTAAGTTCAATCTCCAGTTTGTCGCCATTATTCCACGTTCGGTTAAGGTCCAGATATTCGCCTGGATTGCCCGCACTGATCTGCTTCCCATTAAGACGAACGACCATCGACGGAGTCGACCAGTAAGGGTGTCGGAGTTTAATAAGCGCCTCGGTGGGTTTTTCGCAGGTAAAATCCATGCGTACCTTGCCATCATCAGGAAATCGCGTGCTCTGGCGTACGGTCATGCCGGCGGCCTTCCAATTGAGTTCCGAGGCAAGAAACAAGTTGATCCATAAAGTTTTATCATTGTGGTAATAAACGCCCCGCGCATACTTGGCGTGATTCTCCATGCCGGTACTCATGCAGCACCAGCAGGAATCCCACGGGGTGTTGAACGTCTTAAAATGGCCCGGACGCATGGAGATGTAATACGTCATCATGCCGGTGTCTGGATCCTGCGAGCCTAAAATATGATTCACCAAAGCACGCTCAAAAAAGTCCGCGGCTTCCATGGTGGCGTTCCAGCAGAAATAATGGCCGGTGAGTTTCAGCATGTTATAGGTGCAGCAGGTCTCAGCAGTGCCCACACTTAGCTGCTGCCACGCATCGCCCAGTGGGAAAAAGTATTCGTGGTTGCTGTTGCCGCCAAATACGTAACTGCGGTGGCGGACGACCGTTTCCCAGAAAAATTCCGCTCCTTTGCGATAGCGCTTCTGGCCGCCGAGTTCATACTGCCGGGCAATGCCAATGACGCGGGGAATATACTGATTGGAATGGCAACCGGTGAGAATATCTCTGCTGTGCATCAGCGGATCAAGCTGGGATTTTTCATTAAAAGCCTCCGCGATTTTTAGATATTTGCGATTTCCGGTAATGCTGTACACATCCGCCAACACTTCATTCATTCCGCCCTGTTCACTGATCAGCATGATCTGCATCTGTGATTCAGTGAGCTTGCGCGGAAACTGGGCGCTCCAATCCGCCAGACCAATAAGAATCTCCTTCGCCTGCGGACGCCCGGTATAAAGCCACGTATCGCGCAGGCCCGCCATGATTTTATGGATGGAATACCACGGCGACCACATGCCATTAAGTGAAAAGGTAAAAAGCGCTTTGGGATTGCCCACGTTGATGTCACCGGCCAGAGCCTTTTTGAAGGCCGCAACGCTGGCCGGCAACCCCGCACAATAGCCCTTAAATTGCGGGTCGCTTTTACCATTGGCTTTTTGGCATTCCGCCAGACGGGGCAGCAAATAATCAATTTTCTCCAGCAGGCGATGATCACGGGTATGGGAATACATCATCGCACAGGCCGAAAGGTAATGTCCGCAAATGGTGCCTGCTTGCCCCGCGCTGTCCCATCCCCCTAAATTCGGAGCCTTGGGAGCGATACCCGCCACTTTTTGAAAGGAGGCCAGCAGACGGTTGCAATCGTAGGCCAGCAGATAATTCAGATCACGGGTCATGTTCTCATGAAACGGCCCGGGCAGAATTTTCACATCGGCCAGATCAAAATCATACGCCTTCATGGCACCGGTGCCCGGTGAAGCGTATCCGGTTTGCCGCCCCTGGGGAATTGTCGCCCGCGCCGCCCGGTGCGCAAGCAGCAGGGCCGAACCCGCCGCGGCACCAGTCATAAGTTTTCTGCGAGACAAACCTTTCATTGTCGTTTCTCCTGAAAGCCGGGATATTACCTATCTACGATTATATCAAAGTTATTCCACATCAAAAACATCCGAGATTGCCGTATTCGCTGTACGCGGCAACTTGGGTAACTTTAAGTTTCCGCAGCTCACCGGTACGCAATAAAAAACAGTCTCCGAAATGGGAATAGCACATGTCCGTCAGGTTGCCTGGGATAGTCGGCGGTGATCCGCTTCTGATACGCTGCAATAAAATCCTTGC
Organism: Planctomycetota bacterium; assembly: GCA_021818565.1. Classification (GTDB taxonomy): domain Bacteria; phylum Planctomycetota; class Phycisphaerae; order WQYP01; family WQYP01; genus JAMDCX01. The sequence goes on along the minus strand of JAKATV010000026.1, from coordinate 1,372 downwards.
GTTCTGATTCAGCCAGAACCTCCAGATAAGGCCGCAGGCCTGTACCGATATACCACTGCACGATATCCTCATGGCCGTTGAGTATATGGATATATTCACTTGTCCATATATCCAGTTTAGGTGAAACGGTCTGCAACACACCATAATAAAAATCCGGCTCGTGGCAATGCCACCGTCGAACTTCGGAAGGGAATTTATCCCGCCATCGACCGCCTGCCGCCAGTTCGCGCATTGCGCGGTGGGCCGGCGCTGTGTGATAATTCGCCGGCATCTGAACCGCCATCGCACCGCCGGGGTTCAGCATTCCCATAAGTCTCGGCAGTAATTGCTCATGTCGGCCTACCCATTGCAGAGCCGCATTTGAAAAAATCAGATCAACCGGCTTGGTGGCCTTCCATGTGGAAATATCCGCTTCAATCCATTGCTGCCCCGGATATGCTCCACGGGCCGAAGCAATCATTTCGGACGAACTGTCCAGCCCGATTATTTCCGCTTCAGGCCACCGCTGTACCAGTGCCGCTGTGCTATTGCCCGGCCCACATCCCAAATCAACAATATCTTTCGGTGCCCCCAACGCAATGCGCCCAATAAGATCTCGGCACGGCCGCGACCTTTCGTCGGCGAATTTCAGATACTGTTCAGCATTCCACGTCACCATCAAAGTACGCTAGCGAAAGCACTGATTACGGTCAAGCGATTTGCAACGCGGATCCGTGCTTCGCCCGTTGTGGCAAAACCGTGGCGCGGTAATAAACATTGGAATATTTGGCAGGACGTTCCCTTGGCCAAATGCACCGGTTCCAAAACAGCAATACCGCAAACGGCGATGTCTGGTTACCGCCATACTGCCAAACGCAAAAGTAATCCGCCTGCTAAAATTGCCGCCGAGGGCGTGGTGCCCGCGCCTCCCCAAGCCCAATTCGCCTATGCCCTACATTTGCCGCCGGTTTAGCGCCTAATATCGGCAAGAAAGCACAAACGCTCGCCTGTAACAGTGATCGACCCCCACGGCAAGGAGGTCATGAAGATGGAGAGGTTGAAGTAGAATATGGCAATATTGGGGCTCAGTCGCCGAATAAAGCAATTTGTTATGGCTGATGTTCTGGGCGAACAAAGAGCGCTGTGCGCAGTCCGGAATCACCAGGCCCCGATGTTTCGCGAACATTATTCACGGAAAAACGGGCACTGCTAGTATTACTATGTTAAGTAGAATCACAGAATTTCGGGTTGAATTTTGTTTTGCAAAATGGACAGCATCCGATGGACCGTATCAACCACGGCTGAATCGCTCGCAGTGCCGCTTCCCACGTCACACCGGAAGTTTTTTTTTGATCGCAGAAGAATCAGCAGCACAAACAGGTAGGCTACGCAC